>JAJFGX010000072.1 GCA_021775895.1 Alphaproteobacteria bacterium
TGAAATCTGCAGTTGAACTATCTCAACGTTATATCAATGATCGCAAACTACCAGATAAAGCTATAGATGTCATAGATGAAGCTGGAGCTGCTCAAAAACTAAAACCAAAAAAACACCGTAAAAAAACTATAGATGTTGCAGATATTGAAACTACAATTTCAAAAATCGCTCGTATCCCTGCAAAAACTATTAGCTCTGACGATAAGCAAGCTCTATCTAATTTAGATAGGGATTTAAAAACAATGGTCTTCGGACAAGATGAAGCAATTAATACAGTTGCCAAAGCTATAAAACTATCCAGGGCAGGACTCCGAGAACCTGAAAAACCAATAGGTTGCTATTTATTTACAGGGCCAACTGGTGTTGGCAAAACTGAAATAGCTCGCCAATTAGCTCATACTCTAGGCATTGAAATGATACGCTTTGATATGTCTGAATATATGGAACAACATGCAGTCTCTAGGCTAATTGGAGCGCCTCCGGGTTATGTAGGCTTTGAACAAGGCGGAATGATGACCGATGCGATAGATCAGCACCCTCATTGTGTTTTACTATTAGATGAAATTGAAAAAGCTCATCAAGATTTATTCAATATTTTACTGCAAGTAATGGATTACGGCAAATTAACCGATAACAATGGGAAAAGCATTGATTTCCGCAATGTTATTTTAATCATGACGAGCAATGCGGGAGCTGCAGACCTTGCAAAACCAGCCGTAGGCTTTGAAAGAACCAACCGTATTGGCGAAGATACAGAGGCAGTAGAGCGTATGTTTACACCTGAATTTCGCAATAGATTAGATGCAATAGTACCTTTCAACAGCCTTAGCAAAAATGTTTTAGGGCGTATTGTCGATAAGTTCGTTATGGAGCTAGAAGTTCAACTAGAAGACCGCAATGTAATGATAGAGCTTGACGCACATGCTAGCGATTGGCTCGGTAAAAAAGGTTATGAACCAACGATGGGTGCAAGACCCCTCGCCCGTACAATCCAAAAAGAAATTAAAGAAGTATTAGCCGATGAAATACTATTTGGAAAACTAGAAAATGGTGGCAAAGTGCGTATTACATTAGAAGAAAATAAACTAGCATTTTCATATGATGGCATAGAAAAACCTAAACAGTCCCCGACAAAAAACAAACGAAAACCCAAAAAGAAAAAAGAAACGGTTAAGTAACCATCACCCTCTTTACAATTCGTAATGTTTTCATAATTCATCACACAGATTCAAACACTTGTGATAGTTAGAGCTTGTAAAATAAAATAGAGTTGTTGGTGGCCCTTTAGAAGTCGAGTTATCCAGCATTGCTGGGCTAGACTATAACAACGTAAACACCATAAGACTATTATATTATATAATTAACCTTGTTAACCATACAAAACCTAGCAGCTATAACTACTAGGTGAAAGATCACAATATTTCTGCTTTTTTGCATGAAACATCGTGGCTATCTCTCTTCAGAACCACTCTAATTATTAATCTCTTTGCGTTGTTACATATAGAGTTATAGCTCTACACTCTTCTTATTAGGGAAAATATCAAAGCTTTTATAAGCATGATTCCCTCCTAATTTTAGGTTAATAACAAGTGATACTATCATTGTTACAAAACATGATCAATAAGACTTTACACTCAAATAAGCCGTGTTAATTACTTAGCACGCTTTTTTTCTATGTATACGCACTTATTTGCCTTGCACTCAGCCAACCCAGTTGCGAAACCTTTTGGAGGCATTGCGCAAGAAATCATAGGCCCCATGCATTTATTGTAACTTTCAACCTCAATTGCTGAATTTTTATTAATAGATGATGGAAAACCACACATATTTTCAGCAACAATACAATCAGCATTTGTTTCACAGGTTTGCCATTGAGAATTAAATTCACCACATTGATGTGCCATTACAGGAGTAGCAATTAGCACTAACAGCATAAAAAATAAAAAACGCATCAAATTCCCCTTATCATATTGATTAAAAAAGCACACCTAAAGCTAAACTTCATTTTTGAGGCTATAGTTTAATATACAAAAATTCTATATACTAAAGCAATAGCATTACATATTTATGGCTTTGGTTTTTTTGGAACTTTATACTGGTTTTTAGCATCACTATAACTACAAGCAGTTTTGGGAATAGCAGGACTGCTCGCTTTATTAAAACTCATTGATGGAGTTTCACCACCTGTCCCAACATTTAAAGAGGTATTAATCTCTTTTGCACTTTCGGTGCAAATATCCTGCCATTGTTTTGTAGTTATGCGGTCTGTTAGACTCTCAAGTGAGTCAAAAACCAGCTCATCATTTTTACCAAGCCAGCCCCAAGCTTGACCGATAATCTTTTGCTTTGCGTCCATCGCGACATAAAAACCTGAATCCTCTGAAGCATAGCCTTTCTCAGCACAGTCAGAGCCAGCACTACCAATTGATTGACAACAACCAGTTATTTCACCCAAAAATAGCCCTCTAATATCCCCATCGGGCAGTTTTTTCAAAACTGTAGCCCTCCATACCAAAACGATCACCAGAGATTTTAATATCTGGAATATTCGAGGTTGGATTTGGGTTTTTCAAGACAATCTCAAGTGCTTGTTCAAAATCATCTTCATCAACATTATGAGACATACACAGGCTTGCCAGAGCCTTATGCTCGCTCCCTCGTTCATAGTTGAATTCAGCACATTTCTCTCTAGTTTTATTCAATGATTCAGCAGGCTGGGGCAGTTTATCAGCAAATGAGACTAGTTTTGCCATCTCAGAGCCAAATTTCATGGTCGCATCTGCCCAAGCTTTAGAATCTATTTTGCCAGTTAAAGGCAATTTAATCATGTAAGTTAAATTGTGCAGAGGTTGCTTGCCAGCCTCGCCCCATTTTTCCAAATATTGCAGAATTTGAGCTTCATTTTTAAATAAAGTTGACGCACCATAGGCATATTTATTAGCATCTTTTTCCTCGTGACCTTCTTCAATTAGCCAGCTTTTTACAGTTTCAAATAATTCTGGCTTAAAGCCATGTGGATTTTCCCCGTCCAGCCCTTTTGGAGGCTCTGCCCCATACATTTCACGCCATAGTTTAAGATTCTTAAGTCTGACTTCAATGTTCTTTCGTTGTTTTTCAGTTAAATATACATCATCTAAGCTTTCTCCATGATCAAGTAAAGTTTTTACCGTGGCAGTATGACCATTCTCAACTGATGACCCAAGAGCATAGCTATCATATGCCTTTGCATTAGCACCAGCTTCTAATAATAGCTTAACTATTTCTGCATGACCATTTTCAGCTGAGTGACAAAGAAGCAATAGAGAACTAACTTTTACATCATTTCCATCTTCTAACAAAATTTCAACTATTTCTGTGTTCCCCCTATAGACAGAATCTTTTAATGCCTTACACTTTTGTTCATTATTTTCATGTTTTATTAATTTTCTAATAGCCTTTATATCAACTGTATGCACTGCTCGCTGAAACTCTGTTAAACGGTTCAAGTCTATTTGTTCTTGAACTTTTTTTACAGTTTCTTGTTTTCCAAATTTAGTGCCTTTGTTTAATTCAGCTATGATTTCTGTGTAAGTCTTTTGTAGTTTTTGTGCTTTGGTTGAAAAGGTTTTTCTAATGCTATTTACATGCTCTACACCTTTTTCAGCATGAGCTTGCAAGACTTCAGAAATTGGACTAACGCCTGATCTTTCCATCTGCACGGCAAGTGGAATTAAAGCTTTTTTTAATGCCTCATAAAATGGATCATTTTCAAAAGCTTTCAGAGCTTCCTGTGCTACAAAGACTGACTGTGGAGTATCTTTGCTTTTTATTACTTTGTTACTCATTATAATTACTCATATCACATTATTTATAACATGCTTAAGTATAATACATAATAATTAACGATAGGTTTATAGGTTTCTTTTATGTAGTGCAAAGCGTCTAAATTCGCCTTGGCGTTTATAACGTTTCTTAATTTCAATAGCTTTAATTTCTTCTAATTTTTGCTGAAAAATATCAGAATCTTCTTTATTCATCATATTAAAAACAGTTTCATTATAGTTATTTTTTAATTTAACATCTGCGCCAGCATTCATTATTATCTCAGCTGTATTAATCCACTCGTCATCAGCTGCTTTCATTTTCATGAAATACATAATGGCTGTGCAACCTTCACAATCCTGTATATTCATATCTGCTTTTGCTTCTACTAAACGGTTGAGAATGTCATTTGTTTCATTGTAACCACTGGTCATGCTAAACATAGCAATAGTCATGGTCGCTGTTTTACCATAGATGTCTTGCACATTTGGCAATGCACCTGCTTCTAGCAAAGTTTTCATATAGGTATGTCCTCTGTGGCGTGCTGCTATATGCAATGCTGTCTCACCAATAGAACTTTGTAGGTTTACATCCGCACCTTTTGCAATTAAGAAATCCATAGTCTTATCACAGCCATATTTAGTGGCATACATAAGCATCGTCCAGCCACTTGCACAACATTCATTAACCTCAACTTCACCACTTGCAATCGCAGCATCAATGGGATCTAGCTGTTCACTTAACACATAGCGAATTAGTTTATCTTTCCAATCACTCATTATAAATTGCCTTGTATATTTTTTTGTTGTGCTATGAATTTATTTTATACTATATTGTAGTCAACCATTCAAGCAATTAAAATATGTATAAGGAGAAGAACATGACAGAGCAACATCAATTCCAAGCAGAAGTTGGTAGACTACTTGATATAGTGGCAAATGCACTCTATAGCAATAAAGATGTTTTTCTTCGGGAATTAATCTCTAATTCTTCTGACGCTTGCGATAGATTACGTTATGCTGCAATTACAGATGAAAAATTAGCTAAAGATATCGTATCTGACTATGCCATACGCCTTGTAATAGATACTGAACCTCGTACATTAACCGTGATTGATAACGGCATTGGAATGACACATGATGACCTTATCAATAATCTAGGTACTATTGCACATTCTGGCACTTCAAAACTGATTGAAGAAATGGGTAAGTCAGAGAATAATGATGCTATAGATTTAATTGGTAAGTTTGGCGTTGGTTTTTATGCTGCCTTTATGGTCGCAGATAAAATTGAAGTGCTAACTAGAAAAGCTGGAGATAAAAAAGCATGGCTCTGGATTTCTGATGGAAAAGGGGCTTATACCATTGAGGAAGCCACTAAAAATGAGTGTGGCACAGAAATAACACTACATATAAAAGAAGATGCTAGCGACTATTTACTAGAAGACAAACTAAAGCAAGTAGTAAAAACATACTCCGATCATATTGATTTTCCAGTTTATTTTGGCAAAGAAGTTGATGGAAGTGCGGAGTCTCTAAATAGTGCCTCAGCCCTATGGACACGTTCAAAAAAAGATATAAAAGAAGAAGAATATAATGAATTTTATCATCATGTTAGCGGTGGAATGGATATGGATAAGCCTTGGTTAACGCTACATTGGCGTGCAGAGGGAGCTATAGAGTACTCTAATCTTATATTCATACCAACTATGAAGCCTTTTGACCTATACGACCCAAAACGTGAACACGGTGTAAAATTATACGTTAAGCGTGTCTACATAACCGATGGAGTGGAAGGGCTTATACCGCCATTCTTGCGTTTTTTAAAGGGCGTTGTTGATAGCCAAGATTTACCACTAAATATAAGTCGTGAAGTACTACAGAACAATCCTGTAGTAAATAAAATAAGCTCTGCTATAACCAAACGTATACTTGAAGAACTACGTAAAAAAGCAGAAAAAGACCCTGAAGAATTTGCTGAGTTTTGGGATTTATTTGGCGCTGTAATCAAAGAAGGACTTTATGATGCCCATCAATATCGTGAAGCTCTTAATAAAGTTGTACGTTTTAAATCTAGCAACAGCGATAAATTAGTTAGCTTAGATGAATATATTGAACGTATGCCAGAGGGACAACAACATATATATTATATTTCTGGCTCTGATTTAGAATCATTGCAGAACAGCCCTCAACTAGAAGGTTACAAAGCCAAAAATATAGAAGTATTATTTATGACAGATACTATAGATGAGTTTTGGCTACCCGTTGCATATGACTACAAACAAAAAAGCTTTAAATCTGTGACCAAAGGTACAGCAGAAGAGCTAAACAAAGTGGTTAGCGATAATAAAGATAAAAAGAAGGCTCAAACAAGCCAAGAAATAGATGATACAGCTAAAAATATGGCTTGCCTAATCACTAAATTAAAAGAAATAATTGGCGACCAAGTAAAAGATGTTTGCATTTCACAACGTTTAGTAGACAGCCCCGTATGCCTTATCGCACAAGACAGTGGTATTGATATACATATGGAGCGTATCCTAAAGAAAAATCAAGGCTATGAGGACTTGTCCAAACGAGTATTAGAAATTAATGCCGAACACCCTGTTATAATTAAACTTCAAACTTTGATTGCTAATAACAGTAGCCCCAAAACAATAGAGGATACTGCATGGCTGTTATTAGATCAGGCAAGAATTATAGAAGGCGACCCACTACCAAACCCTACAGAATTTACAAAACGTATGGCAAGGTTAATGGAAAACAGCCTTTTATAGCAAGAAGTTATTCAGCAAGAATTAACGATTGAAACAACTCATCAACCGCTTCCTTGTTAGTTGAATCCATATCTGTAAATGATATCATAGTTAAAAGTGCCTGATCCTTATAAGCAAAAACATCTCGATAATGAGAAATAGTTTGCACCTCTCCATCCATAGTTTGTTGCACATTAGCACGTATTCTCATCCATCTAATACCATTCTCTTGCCTAGAAAAAGCAATTTCTTCTTGAGAAAGCGCCGAACGAACTGGAAAAGGATCTAAGCTACTAATAGAATCACGTAACAAGCCAAGCATATCTTCTGCAAGCAAAACATTGTCTTCATAGGGCATCTCAAATTTTACACAATAAGTTTGTATAAAAATTCTATTGACAGAATCTAGATCATGCTTCTTATATTCAGCTTTCACACCCTGCAAAATCTCATTTTTAACTAGTGGTAAAGCTCTAATAAATTGCTCATATACCCCCGCTTCTTCACCCATCCAAATTGGTGAAACAGAGGGCGAACTTGGAAAAACATAAGAAAAGATACAACCATTATGCTCAAAGCGATAACTATCACTAAGATCTACAGCATAGGAAGCTTTAGGAATAACTATAATCATTAAAGATACAAAAATAAAAAATAAATAAAAATATACTGATTTCATTATTAAAAACTTCCTTTTATTAATTACCTTGTTTATTTTACCACAATAAATATTAAAATATATAATTTTCTGGATCAGCCACTAATTGCACTCTAGATTTCATATCTTTAACTTCATGCACATCTACACCTTCAAACGGAGGAAACCAAACATATGGTATACCTTTTTTTTCTGCATAAGATAATTGTTTTTTTATTTTTACAGCTGAATGGAAAAGCTCAACATTAAAGCCACGATTTCGTAGTATATTAGCTGTCTGCATTGAAACTTCATAAGATTCTGAACTTGACTGAACAACTAAAATGTCAGTCGATGAAAAACGTTGCGGCTCAAGGTGTCCCCCATCAACCATCCATGAAAACAGTCTTGTCAAACCAATAGAAATTCCAATTCCAGGCATTTTTTTATTAATAAAACTACCTGTTAAATCTTCATAACGACCACCAGAACCAACTGCTCCAAAATCAGTATCACTCACAATATATGCTTCTAGAATTGTACCTGTATAATAATCAAGCCCTCTGACGATTGATAAGTCCCCTATTACATCTCCATCTGGCAGGTCGCTAAGGTTATCTAATACAAAAAACAACTCCGTCAAACCCTGTTCCAGCAAATCATTATTTACACCCAATGCCTTAACAGCATTTATTAGTTCTTTAGCTTTGCCTCCACGTATTTTGCTCAAAGCTAAAGATTGTTCTGCTAATTTAGTATCAAGACCTAAATCATCAGTTAATTGCTTTACTACATTATCAGAACCAATTTTCTCAATTTTATCCAAGATTCGTGTAACATCAGCAATCATATCTTCAGCTATTCCCAAACCCAATAAATAACCTACCAAAACTTTTCTATTACTAATTCTGATTTGAATTTTCTCTGGTAAGTTTAGTTTTTGATAGATTTCATGCATAACACGAGGCATTTCAGCATCAAAATGCAAAGGTAAATTATCAATGTTTATTACATCAATATCGCACTGATAAAACTCCCTAAAACGTCCTTTTTGAGGTCTTTCACCACGCCAAACACGTTGCATCTGATAGCGTTTAAATGGAAAAATAAGATTGTTAAAGTGTTGAGATACATACCTTGCAAGAGGCACAGTTAAATCAAAGTGTAAGGCTAACCTAGCATCACTCTTATCTTTTTTGCTTTCTTCATCAGCTTGCAATCTAGCTAAAGTATAAATTTCCTTATCCGATGCACCTTTTGCCATTAAAGCATCAAGCTCTTCAACTGAAGGGGTTTCAATCGAGCTGTAACCATAGCTTTCAAAAACACTGCGAATAGCATCAAACCACTGCAATTCAATCACACGGTATTCAGGCAACCATTCAGGATATCCACTTATTGCCTTTGCCTTATATATACTAGTTTTTTTATTTTTCAATTGCTTGCACCAAAATATTAAATTAATAACTCAATCATTTTATCAACTAAGGTTTTAGTCAAATCATTTATATCTGTAATTTTAACAGCTCTATTGTAATAACGATTTACATCATGACCAATACCAATTGCCAATAATTCTATGTCTTTTTTCCTTTCAAGCCAATGAATAACTTTAAACAAATGCGATTCTAGAAAATCAGCACCATTAGCAGATATTGTTGCAT
>JAJFGX010000073.1 GCA_021775895.1 Alphaproteobacteria bacterium
TGATGGTTATTCCACTCCTGGAATAGCAAGTGCAACAGCAACTATTGATGTTTTGGTTGATGCCGTGATTGATACTCCTTTATTGGATACAAGTGCTGCTGCTGGTGAAGAAGATACAGCGATTGCTCTGGATATCAGTACTTCTGTAACGGATGTTGATGGCTCTGAAGAAATCACTAGTATTTTAATTGGTGATGTTCCTGCTGGATCAGTACTAAATAATGGTACAGATATTGGTGGTGGTGTATGGGAGTTAAGTTTGGCTGATTTAACAGGCTTGACTATTACTCCTCCATTAGGTTTTTCTGGTGAATTTACTTTAACTGTTGCTTCAACAGCAACAGAGGTTAACTTATCTGGTCGTGAAATTGACTTTACTGATAATGAGATTACTGTTTACGATGATCTTACGATTGAGGTTACTCCTGGTGATGACCCAGTTCTTAAAGTTGGTAAGAATGTTGATGATGTTGATGGTTCTACAACTGTCTATGAAGTTGGTGATGGTATTGGCACAATTGCAGGAGCTAGTGCAGCAGATATTTTAGTTGGAGATGTTGGTGGTGCTAGTATAGAAACACAAACTCAAGATTATAATATTGTTATGATCCTTGATGTGAGTGGTAGTATGGGGTCTTCATCCAATGCAAGTTCACAAATGTCATTGATGATTGAAGCTGTTAGTAATTTATTTGCAGAATTTGGTAATTATCAAAATGGAGAAATTAAAGTTCATCTTTCACCATTTAATATAACATCACAAACTAGTGGCACTTTTACTGTTACAGACGCTGCTGGTTTGGCAAATGCTATTAGCTATTTAGAGGGATTGACTGGGAATGGTTGGACTAACTATGAATCAGGCTTGCAATCAGGAATTAATTGGTTGGAGAGTGGTGATGCATTAACTAATGCTACAACAATCAGTTACTTCTTAAGTGATGGTGAGCCTAACCATTATTTGAATGATTCTGGTAGCGCTGTTAGTGGCTCTGAGTCTGTATCCATGGCTGAAATACTTGGAACATCAGATGGTACAAATGAAGTAGAGCAACTACAAAACTTAAGTGATCAAGTAATTGGTATAGGTTTAAATATTGGCTCTAAGATTGCTAATATTGATTTAATCGATTCTGATGGATCAGCCTTAAATGTTGTAGATCCAAATGATCTTGATGCACAGTTAGCGGAAACCAACCCATTAAATAAAATTAATGCAGTAGGCAGTGATGAGCTAGTTGGCGGTAATGGAGATGACTTGATATTTGGTGATTCTCTATTTACTGATGATTTAGCTACTCAATTTGGACTAGATACGCTTCCTGGTTCTGGTTGGGAGGTTTTTGCTAAGCTGGAAGCTGGTGAGAGTACAGTTAACCCTGCTTGGGATAGGTCAGATACGATTGACTATATTAGAGCAAACGCGGAATTACTTGCAACAGAGGCATTAGATGGTAATGGTGATGGTCGCCTTGGCGGTGATGACATACTTAATGGTGGAGCAGGTAATGATTTCCTATACGGTCAAGAAGGTGATGATGACCTATTAGGTAATGTTGGCAATGATATCCTGACTGGTGGATCTGGTGCAGATACGTTTACTATGACTGCAGGCGGTGGTGTCGATACAATTACTGACTTTAGCCTTACTGAAGGTGATATACTTGATATAAGTGATGTACTTGTTGGTTATGATCCTTTAGCTAGCGATTTAGCTGATTTTGTTCAAGTTACTGAGCAGGGCGGGAATACTTTATTACAAGTTGATGCTACAGGATCTGGAACAGCATTTGAAACAGTAGCTATTTTAGATGGGGTTACTGGTCTTGATGTGGATACATTAACTGCTGGCGGTAATTTGATTGCATGATATAATATATTCTAGTATAAAGATGGCTTAGGGTTTAACTTGAGCTATCTACTATCTTGAACAGAAGGAGAAAATAATGAACAAGCAATGGAATGCAAAATTTTTGCAGTTAGGTGTTGTTGTAGCACTGTCATTAACTACAGCAACTACGGCATTTGCTATGGGTAAAGACAAAGATGTAACATTAACTGAGGCTATTTCTAAGGGAGTTCTGACTAACCCTGAATATGCAATAGTCGCTAATGACCGTAGAGCAGTTGATCATGAACTTGAACAAGCTAAAGCTCTGTGGAAACCATCGGTAGATTTCTTAGGCGAAAGTGGTTGGGAACACACAGATACTGTAACTATTGATAAAGAAGATTTATGGCACAATCGTGCTTCTTTGACTTTGTCTCAAGATGTTTGGGACGGTGGTAAATATAGTGCGAATAGTGGAGAAATACATAGACAAGAATCTCGAGTTGAATCAACAGCACATAGAGTTGATGAAACAGCAGAGTTTGTAGCTCTTGATATTACAGAGGCATTCTTAGAGGTTTTACGCCAACGTGATTTACTATCAATTTCTAGAGCAAATGTACAAGATCACTTGAAAATTCTACAAACAATTAAAGATGGAGCAGCATCTGGAACAGTTACAAATGGTGATGTTGCACAGGCAGAGGCTAGAGTAGCATCGTCAAAAGCTACCGAATCATCTATTCGTCAAGACTTGCGTGAAGCAGAGGCTTCTTTTATTCGTGAAGTTGGCGATATGCCAGAAAATTTAATTTTCCCAGAAGTTCCTCGTGATGCTTTATCTAATGATTTTGAAGAAGCAGTAGATGTTGCTATAACAAGTAGCCCTACTTTAGATGTTTTCGAATCGGATATTAAAGTTGCAAAAGAAGAATATATGTCTACAGGTTCAAGTTTGTATCCTAAAGTTAGTGTAGAAGTTAATGGTACGTATGGAAATGACATTAATGGTTTTGAAGGTGATGATAAGAGAGCATCAGCTTTAGGAGTAATGCGATGGAATTTATTCCGTGGTGGTGCTGATGTAGCAAGGCAACAAGAATTTATTTATCGTCATGCAATGGCAAAAGAACGTAGAGCGGATGCAGCTCGTCAAGTTGAAAAAGATGTACGTGATACATGGGCGGGTATGGTTTCAGCAGCAGAGCGTGCGGAACAATTCCTTGAGCAATCAAATGCGAATGAAAAAGTTGTGAATGTATATTTAGATCAATTTAGTTTAGATCGCAGAACATTGCTTGATGTACTAGATGCTCAAAATGAACTTTTTGTTTCTAGAAGCAGTCATGTGAATTCATTGTACACAGAAATATTTGGTATTTACCGTCTGCTTGCTCTTAAAGGTAGTTTACTTGAAACTGTTGGTGTTGAAGCTCCTGCTGAGGCAACAGTTGCATCTAAATAATATTTTAAGGTGAGTTGTTTTGGCAAAAAAGGATAAACAGAAATTAGAAGATTCATCAAAAGAGAATCAGATTTCTGCGACTTTATCTGGTGTCATTGATAAAATCAAAATTCAACCTGATAAAGCGGATACAGATGAGACAGCTAAACTATGGCCTTTAGAAGCGGAACGGCTTTCTTTGAATGACCCTTTAATGGAATGCTTGTCTATGTTGGCGGGGGAGTGTGGTCGACGTATTACTCCTGTGGCTTTAGCTGCTGGGCTACCTGTGCCGACAGATGGTATTGTTACTCCTGCTGTTTTTGTCCGTGCTGCGGATAGGGCAGGTTTAACGGCAAAAATGGTAAGTCGTTCTCTATCTGCTCTTTTACACGCGCCAAATTTACCATGTATATTATTGCTGAAGAATGATCAGGCTTGTATTTTTAGGAAGTATTTAGACAAAGATACTGTTGAGCTTGTCTTTCCTGAAACGCCAGACACTCCTATAAACATGTCTATTGAAGAGCTTAGCTCGCATTATGCTGGTTATGCTTTTTTTGTACGTGCCAGAGCAATGCTTGATGAGCGTTCAGGCCCCCAAAAACAGCAAGATAGTACAAAGCATTGGTTTTGGAGTGCTATTTGGCAATATCGTAAAATATATTACGAAGTATTACTTGCGGCGGTATTGATTAATTTATTCGCTTTGGCAAGCCCTCTATTTGTGATGAATGTTTATGATAGGGTTATTCCTAATAATGCTTTTGAAAGTTTATGGGCTTTGGCAATAGGCGTGATGATTGTCTATTTCTTTGATTTTGTTTTAAAAAATATGCGAGCCTATTTCTTAGATGCGGTTGGAAGAAAGACGGATAATACCTTGTCGGCTCGTATTTTTGAACAAATGATGAGCATGAAAATGGATTCTCGCCCTCCAAGTGCTGGAGCATTGGCGGCTAATATGCGAGAGTTTGAAACTATTCGTGATTTTTTCACCTCCGCAACTATCGTAGCTATTATTGATTTTCCATTTATTCTGCTGTTTTTACTATTAATTATGATGATTGGCGGAAACGTAGTTATTGTACCTGCGGTTTTAGTACCAATTGTTTTAGCTGTTGGCTGGATGTTGCAGAAGCCTCTTAATAAAGCTATTCAGAAATCGATGCAAGAAGGTGGACATAAGAGCAGTTTGATTTTTGAAACTCTCAGCGGGCTTGAAACTATAAAAGTACAAGCAGCTGAAGGGTATATTCAACGAAAATGGGAAGAAATAGTTGAGCTGTCTTCCGCAACAGGTATGGAGGCAAGACGGCTTGCTGCTTTTGGAGTGAATTTTGCAGCTTTCGCAGCTAACGTTTCCAGTGTTGGGATAGTTGTTTATGGCACATATTTGGTAAGTGCAGGAGAAACATCTATCGGTGCATTGATTGCTTGCGTTATTTTATCTGGTAGGGTGATGGCACCATTATCTCAAGTAGCCGCATTGCTAACAAAAATGGGACAATCTAGAGAAGCTTTGACTAGATTGGAAGAATTAATGCAAACACCTGTTGAAAGAGCATCAAAACAAGTGTTTATTTCTAAGCCAGTGATTGAAGGTAGCATTTCTTTTAAAGATGTAGTTTTTAGTTACCCAGGGCAAAATATACCAGCATTAAATGGTGTTAGCTTTGAGGTTAAAGCAGGTGAACATATGGGTATTATTGGTGCGGTTGGCTCTGGTAAAACCACATTGGAGCGACTTATCTTAAATTTATATCAGCCAAGTAGTGGCTCTGTACAGTTAGATGGTACTGATGTACGCCAAATTGATCCCGCTGATTTACGTCGCAGTGTTGGAGTTGTGCAACAAAATCCTTATCTATTCTATGGGACTGTGCGTGAAAATATTACTCTAGGGCATGAAACGGTGCCTGATAGTGCGGTAATTAGAGCAGCAGAAATGTCGGGAGTTATGGGTTTTTTACGTGACTCTGAAGGTGGACTTGATTCTCAAGTTGGTGAGAGAGGCGAGTTATTATCTGGAGGACAACGCCAAGCCATAGCAATTGCTAGAGCCTTATTATATGACCCTCCATTATTACTGATGGACGAGCCTACAGCATCAATAGATCCTGGCTCTGAAAAACGGTTATATAATCATTTAAAAAGAATTTGTGTAAATAAAACTTTTATTTTAATTACACACAAAAGCTCTGTTTTAGGGTTGGTGGATAATTTGATTTTAATGGATAGAGGGCGAATAGTTACAATAGGGGAAAGAGAAAAAGTACTGAAACAATTAAGAACTGGCGACTATACATAAACACAAAGAATTGAGAGCATGAAAGAGCAAGAATACGAAGCTAAAGATTTACGGCAGATGGACGTGACACGTGATTATGATGATGATCAATCTGTGTATGGTATTTCTATGCGAGAGCATTTATTGCTTTATATTATCGTTGCTTTTTTTCTACTAGCTATAATTTGGGCTATATTCACTCAATTAGATGAAGTCACTAGGGGTGAGGGCAAAGTTATTCCATCTGGTAAAGTGCAAGTAATACAAAACTTAGAGGGTGGTATTGTTGAAGATATTCTGGTTGAAGAAGGGCAGATTGTAAATAAAGGCCAAGTGATTTTGCGTATGCGTAATGTGCAGGCTAGCTCTGAATACTCATCTAATCGTAAGCGATATTTAGGTATCTTAGCATCAGTTGTTAGGCTTAATGCTGAATCAAAAGGGTTGGAGCCAGATTTCCCTGAAACATTAATTAAAGAAGCTCCAGAGGCTGTGCAGGCAGAGAAGAATGCTTTTAAGGCAAATAAGGAATCTGTAAAGAATCAAAAAAGTGTGCTTGAACAGCAATTAAAACAACGTGGTCAAGAAGTAACAGAGTTGAAAAAACGTATTTCAGATTTATCACGTATTATTAGGCTAACTAAAGATGAACAAGCAATGATAAAGCCTGCTGTTGAACGTGGCGCTGCGCCAAAGATAGAGCTTATTCAGTTGGAAAGGCAGATGGCAGAGCAACAATCAGAAATAAATGGCTTACGTTTAGCTCTACCAAGAACAGAATCATCTGTTAAAGAGGCAGAGGAGAGAATGGCTGAGCAAGATAGTGCTTTTAGAGCGAATGCTCAACATGAATTAACGGAGAAGAAAGTTGAGCTTGATAGCTTGAAAGAAGTTCTTTCTGCATATAAAGATCGCAAAGAAAGAACGGAAGTTAAATCCCCTGTTTATGGGACTATTAAAGACATTAAAGTTAATACCATTGGTGGAGTTATTCGTCCAGGTGATGGAATTATGGAAGTGGTGCCACTAGAAGATAAATTGTTGGTTGAAGCAAAAGTCAGACCTGCTGATATTGCATTTATTCACCCAGGTCAAAAGGCTGTGGTGAAAATTACGGCTTATGATTATTCTATTTATGGCGGTCTGGACGGAGAAATTGTTGATATTAGTGCTGATACAATAATAGATGAAGAAGGCGATAGTTTTTACCGTGTAAAAATAAGAACTTTAGAAACATCTTTAAATTATGCAGGTAAAGAACATAAAATTATCCCTGGTATGACAACATCGGTTGATATTTTAACAGGTAAAAAATCTATCAAAGATTATATTGTTAAGCCATTTGTTAAAGCGTCTAAAACCGCATTACGTGAGAGATAATAGTTTCTGAACCTAAGTTTTATTCTTTGGTGGGGTTCTAAGTTCTGCTAATACATATAACAAAATGAACCATAAAGATATTCCAGCACCATAGCCAAAAGCACTTGGATTTGGTAAATTCCAGCTATTGAATGAGTTCTCCCAAACAGGAAAACCAAATTTACCTAGAATACTTATGGTTATATATAGCAAAAAAACAAGCATGCCACCTAAAAGATTAAAGAATTGATCCATAATTCCTAAAATAGATGTAACAGTAACCATAGTGTACCATGATTGCATTACTTGTGGTGACATCATTGTTAATATCCCTTTTCTTGGCTGTAAAACCACGTATAAAAATAACACCCTTATATTTTAATTGAAAGTTTTTTCTTCTATGGGTTGCTTTGCTGGGTTGTTTATCGCATTATTATACTGTTGGGTGTATATAAGAAATAGAGAGGAAGAATTATGTCTGGACGGGTATTAGCGGTTGCGGAATCTGATTCTAGTGGTGGAGCTGGAATACAGGCAGATATTAAAACTATTTTAGCGTTTGGTGGTTATGCATCAACCGCTGTGTCCTCCGTCGTAGCACAGAATACAAACGGAATTGTTGCATCTCATATTATGGATTCAGCATTTGTTGCACAGCAAATGCGTGTGATTTTGGAAGATATAGGCACAGATGTTATAAAAACTGGAATTCTTGGAAATGAGGCCATTATAAATGCTGTGTCTGATGTTTTAGATGAGGTGCAGCATGATGGTTATAAGGTTCTTATAGATCCATCTGTAGTTTCTCGTACAGGGCAGTCTTTATTAGATTCAGATACTATAGCGACCTTAAAACGCAGACTTTTGGTTAGGGCTAGTGTTCTCACGCCTAATCGTTGGGAGGCTGAACTGCTCACAGGTGTCAAAATTAAAGACCTTGACGATATGCGTCATGCAACAGAGATGATGATAACATTTGGTGCAGATGCAGTGGTTTTAAAAGCAGGGCAGCTTACTGGAAAAGAAGTGGTTACTTTGGTTGTTTCTGATGGTATTGAAGAGGTTATAGAATCTCCAATGATAAACACAAGGCATACGCATGGGGCAGGCTGCACATTATCTGCGGGTATTGCAGTTGCTTTAGCGCAAGGTAGCCCATTGTTGACAGCTGTTGAGCGTTCTTTAGACTTTTTGAATAGAGCAATTGAAACAGCTCCATTATATGGCTCTGGTGTTGGGCCAATTAATCATGCACATAGTGTACCTGGAGATATTTCATTTAAAAAAGTAGTGTAGTTATATTTATTTATGAAGATTTTTCTAATTACGGCAGATAAAGTAGCAAAAGCACAGCAAGCGGAAGAGCTTTTGCGTTATAAATATCATGATAATATTGTCGATAATATTGATTTAGCTGATGCAATAGTTGTTCTTGGTGGCGATGGAACTTTATTACATGCAATGCACCAGTCTATAGATAAGTGTAATATTCCTATTTTTGGTATGAATAGAGGCTCTGTAGGCTTTATGATGAATAATTATCATGAAGATAATTTATTGGAGCGTATAGATAATGCTCATAATGTAGAATTGCACCCACTGAAAATGGAAGCAAAAACAGTTTCTGGTGAAAAACATCACGCCTATGGAATGAATGATGTTTCCTTATTGAGAGAAACAAAGCAAACAGCAAAAATTAGAATTACAATTGATGATGTTGTACGTATTAAGCAATTGGTTGCTGATGGTTTAATCGTGTCAACTCCCGCTGGAAGCACTGCTTATAACTTATCGGCTGGTGGCCCCGTTATTCCCCTGAATGCAAATATTCTTGCTTTGACCCCGATTAGTGCCTTTCGTCCAAGGCGATGGAGCGGAGCATTACTGCCAGATGGTTGTTCAATTGAATTAGATGTTATCCGTGCGGAACATCGTCCTGTTAGTGCTGTTGCAGATTTTACTGAGATACGTGATGTATCAAGAGTACGAATTACTCAAGATAGGAAAGTTAGTATAAAGTTATTGTTCGATCCTGAACTCAATCTTGATGAAAGAATTAGGAAAGAACAATTTACTTTATAAGTTTCTTATAGCTTTTATCGTTTCTTGTTGAGACCTTTTTTAAATCCTTCAACAATTTTATTAGCATTAGCGGCTGCTTTACTTGCAACTTCTTTTGCTTGTTCACCAGCAACTTCAGCTTTAGCAGTAATGTCTTCTGCCATTGAGGTTTCAGGAGCAGTGTTCTTCACTGCATTTACTGGAGTATTAACAGCCTGTTCATTAAAAACTTTCTTTTGCTGGTGTTCCTCAAATTTTTGTTTTGCTACATTTGCAACAATATCAGCCACTGTATTTCCTGTATTAATAGGTGCAGATTGTGGTATTTGTCGCATTGGTGGCTGTTCTGGTTCTTTTAGAACTCGTTTCTTGAATTCTTTTACACCAACTTTACCAACTTCACGACCAACTTCTTGACTTGCGACGCTAATCGCACTCATACCAACTTGCATTGCGGCATATTTTATTAACTGTCCGATCATTCCCATTTTCATTCTCCTTAATTTATATTATTGACCTGGATTCTTAGGTTTTTTTGTTTTACTTGGAGCTCTTTGAACACGTATAGCAGCTGGCTCATTAGCCTTAGTAGCGGCTTTATTAGTAGCTATAGCTTGCTTAACAGTGTCAACAGTATTAGTTGCTAAATCTTGAGCTTCTTGTACTGTTTCCATACCAATCTCAACACTGGCAACTCCAATGGTTTTAGCATTATCTGTAACATCGCTTGCGATTGTTCCTAGAACCTCAGCTCCTCTTCCCATGTCACCAGCTTTAACAGCATCTGTTATATCGGCTGCATATTCTGTAGTGCTAGACACAAGTCTATCTTTGGTGTCTTTAAGCCCTTGAACTCCGCCCACTCTTTCGAATGCCTTTGTTGCTATTCTTTCTACGACAGCTCCTGCAATAAGTCCTGGTATCATTTTTACTCTCCCTTTTGTTTTTATATCTAAATTTATAACCATTACTACCTAGTTAATGCTAGCCAGTAAAACCGTTTATAGAATCAACCTTTGTTAATCTTTTGTTAATATATGTCAAATTTATAAATATGTCAAGCTATTTATAGTAATTATTTTTATTTTTTAATATCATCGTTGTACTTTAGCTGTTTTATGGCATAAAATAGTTTTATATCTATGCCATATAAAAGGATAAATAAAGCATGGGAGCCTACATACTACGCAGATTATTACTAATGATTCCTACATTATTCGGTATAATTTTGTTGAATTTTTTGATTGTACAAGTCACTCCAGGGGGGCCTGTTGAACAGGTCTTGGCGAAGCTTCAAGGTTTGAACGTTTCTGCGACTGCTCGTTTTTCTGGTGGCGGAGGGCAAGATTTCTCTTTAGATAATTCGGTGGAGAATCGTTTATCTGGTAGTGGTTCAGGTGTTAAGAGTAAATATCGTGGTTCACAGGGTTTAGACCCAGATTTTATTAAAGACTTAGAGAAACAATTTGGTTTTGATAAGCCACCAATGACCAGATTTTGGATTATGCTGAAGAAATACCTAATGTTTGATTTTGGTGATAGTTACTTTCAAGATAGGTCTGTTGCAGATTTAATATGGGATAAAATGCCAGTTTCAGTTTCTCTTGGTTTGTGGAGTACTTTGTTAATTTACCTTATTTCAATTCCGCTTGGTATTAAGAAAGCGGTGCATGATGGTGCAAAATTTGATGTTTGGAGTAGTGGGGTTATTATTGTTGGTTACGCTATACCTGGATTTATGTTTGCGATTTTATTAATTGTACTATTTGCTGGCGGTACATATTGGGATATTTTTCCTTTAAGAGGTTTAACCTCTGATAACTGGGCTGAAATGAGTGTGTTGGGTAAAATCAAAGATTATTTTTGGCATATGGCTTTGCCAGTATTGGCGATGGTTATTAGTGGCTTTGCTAGTTTGACTATTTTAACTAAGAACTCATTTATTGATGAGATGAATAAGCAATATGTATTAACTGCACGCTCTAAAGGAATTAAAGAGAAGAAAATTCTATATAGCCATATTTTTAGAAATGCAATGTTGATAGTAATCGCTGGTTTTCCAGCCGCATTAATGAGCGTCTTTTTCACAGGTGCTTTGCTAATCGAAACTATTTTTTCATTAGATGGGCTTGGATTGCTTAGTTTTGAGGCGGCAATTAATCGGGACTATCCAGTAATGCTAGGGACATTATATATTTTTACATTGCTTGGATTGATAATTAAATTAATTAGTGATTTGACCCTTACATGGGTTGACCCACGAATTGATTTCTATGCTTTGGAGGCTAGGTAAGTATTAAATGCTGAATATTTCTCCAATAGCTAAACGTCGTTTATATCAATTTCGTCAAAATCGTCGAGGGTATTGGTCTTTATGGATATTTTTAGTATTATTCATGATTAGCTTATGTGCAGAATTGATTGCGAATGATAAACCAATTTTATTAAAATATGCTGGCAGTTATTATAGTCCAGTATTCTTTGCTTATTCTGAAACTGATTTTGGCGGAGAATTTGAAACAGAAGCTGATTATCGTGATGAATTTGTCCAAGAGTTAATTAATAAAGATGGCTGGATGATTTGGCCTCCAATACGATATTCTTATAAAACTATTAATTATAATTTGACTAGCCCAGCTCCATCATCGCCAGACACGGAGAATTTGCTAGGTACAGATGATCAGGGCAGGGACGTATTAGCACGTTTAATTTATGGTTTTAGACTTTCTATTTTATTTGGCTTATCTTTAACATTTTTTGGTAGTGCTATTGGTGTTGCAGTTGGTGCAATGAGTGGCTATTTTGGTGGTTGGTTTGATTTATTGTCTCAAAGATTTATGGAGATATGGTCAGGTATGCCCGTTTTATATTTATTAATTATCATGGCAAGTGTTATCGAACCAGGGTTTTGGACATTGCTATGTTTGTTGTTATTATTCTCATGGATGACGTTGGTTGATGTGGTTAGGGCAGAATTTTTACGTACTCGAAATTTAGATTATATAAGGGCAGCCAAGGCGTTAGGAGTATCTACATTTGTTATAATGGTAAAACATGCTTTACCGAATGCGATGGTTGCGACTTTAAGCCTTATGCCGTTTGTTTTAACTGGAGCAATTACTATTTTAACTAGTTTAGATTTCCTTGGTTTTGGTTTACCTCCGGGGTCGCCATCACTAGGTGAGCTTTTACAGCAAGGTAAAAATAATCTGCAAGCACCTTGGCTTGGCATGACAGCATTTTTGTCTTTGGCAGTGATGCTTAGTCTGCTTACATTTGTTGGGGAGGCTGTGCGTGATGCCTTTGACCCTAGGAAAATATTTGTTAAACAAGCCTCAGAAGAGGAGAGCCTATAAACAATGAAGCTATTAGAAATAAAAGACCTATCGGTGAATTTCCGCATACCGCAATCAGATGATGTTCAGGCTGTAAAACATATTAGCTTTTCTGTTGATCGTGGGCAGACTGTGGCTTTGGTTGGGGAGTCTGGCTCTGGTAAATCTGTAACAGCTTTATCCATTCTACAATTATTACCTTATCCAACAGCATCTCACCCATCGGGAGAGATTAGCTTTAATGGTACAAATGTAATTAATGCTCCAAACTCTGTCCTACGTCGTGTTAGAGGCAATAAGATATCAATGATTTTTCAAGAGCCAATGACAGCTTTGAATCCATTACATACTATAGAAAAGCAAATTGCAGAGCCTTTATTGCTACATAAAAAAATGTCTTCTGTAGAAGTGCATGAACGTGTTTTGGAATTACTGGATATGGTTGGCTTGACGATGTTGAAGGATAGATTAAAATCTTACCCACATGAATTATCAGGTGGACAACGTCAAAGGGTAATGATTGCTATGGCGTTGGCAAATGAGCCTGATATTTTAATTGCCGATGAGCCAACGACTGCCCTTGACGTGACAGTACAGTTACAAATATTGGATTTATTACAAGAATTACAACAAAAATTGGGTATGGCGATTTTATTAATTACGCATGATTTAAATGTAGTGAAGAAAATGTCAGATTATGTTTGTGTGATGAAAAATGGAGAAATAGTTGAGCAAGCTAATTCTAAGGAGTTATTTGCTAAACCAAAACATACCTATACAAAAATGTTATTATCAGCAGAGCCAAAAGGGCAACCGCAACCATTCAATGATAATGCTCCTATTTTGTTATCAGGTAAAAATATTAAAGTGCATTTTCCAGTTAAGGCAGGATTAATGCGTAGAGTTGTTGATTATGTACGGGCAGTAGATGATGTTGATATTGAATTAAGGCAGGGTCAAACCTTAGGAATAGTGGGAGAGTCTGGTTCAGGTAAAACTACGTTAGGCTTAGGAATTTTACGTTTATTGCAAAGTACAGGAAAAGTAGAGTTTAAAAATAAAGATATTTTTGCTCTTAAACCTAAAGAATTACGTTCGATGCGTGCTAAAATGCAATTGGTTTTTCAAGATCCTTATGGAGCATTATCACCAAGGCTATCAGTAAGGCAGATTATTGAAGAGGGCTTGCAAGTCCATCAAAAATCGCTGTCAAAAGAAGAGCGAGATAAGTTAGTCGTAGACATTCTGATAGAGGTTGGGCTTGATCCTGACACTAGATTTCGCTATCCACATGAGTTCTCTGGCGGGCAGAGGCAACGTATCGCAATTGCAAGAGCCATAATTCTAAAGCCAGAATTGGTGGTGCTTGATGAACCAACTTCGGCTTTAGATGTCTCAGTACAAGCAACAATTGTTGATTTACTGCGTGATTTGCAGGTCAGACATAACTTATCTTATGTTTTTATTAGCCATGATTTAAAAGTAGTCAGGGCTATGTCGCACAATGTTTTGGTAATGAAAGATGGAAAAATTGTTGAGGCAGGCACAACAGAGCAAATATTTACTAAACCAAAAACAGAATATACAAAAAGTTTAATCAATGCTGCATTCTTTATAGAGTCACAACAAAGTAAGGCATCATAATTATCATGTATAAAATTTATCGCATTTTAACTAGAATGTTTTCACCTTTCTTGCCAATTTATCTTAAAAGAAGACTGGAAAAAGGTAAGGAAGATGCTGAAAGGTTAAATGAAAGATTTGGCAAGTCTAGTATTGAACGCCCAAAAGGCAAGCTAATATGGTTGCATGGTGCAAGTGTTGGTGAGGTTTTATCATTGCAAAGTTTAATTGCTAAAATGACTGAAATATTTCCGCAGGCCTCTATTTTATTAACTTCTGGCACTGTAAGTTCAGCTAAAATGATGGCAGAAAAACTGCCACCAAAGGCATTTCATCAATATATTCCAATAGATACTCCTGATGCTGTAGAATCTTTCTTAGATCATTGGCAACCTGATATGGTGTTGTGGGCAGAATCTGACTTATGGCCTAATATGTTGATGGAAATACAAAAAAGACAAATATCTGCGACGCTGATTAATGGAAGAATGTCTAAAAAATCATGTAAAAATTGGAAAAGAATGTTTGGTTTTGGGGCGGAAATTCTAAAGACCTTTCAACTATGCTTAGTCCAAAATGAGAATGAAGCAGAGCATTTTAGCTCTATTGGTGGGCATAATGTCTATGCTGTTGGTAACCTAAAATATGCATCAAAGCCACTTGATTGTCATGAAGGTGATTTTAGAGAGCTAGTCAGAGTTCTTGATGAACGCCCTTCTTGCCTTTACGCTAGCACTCATCAGGGTGAGGAAGCTCTAGCTATCCGCATACATAAAAGATTAAAACATCGTTTTTCAAATAACTTAACAATTATAGCCCCAAGACACCCAGAACGCAGGCAAGAAATCATTGATTTATGTGAGGCTGAAGGCTTGAAATACTCTTGTCGTTCAAAAGGTGAGTTTCCTAGTATGGAAGATGATGTGCTTATTGCCGATACTTTTGGCGAGCTTGGATTATTTTATCGTGCAATATCCTTGGTGGTCATTGGCGGGTCATTTGTGCCTCATGGTGGACAAAATCCAATTGAGGCAGGCAGGCTGGAGTGTCAAATTCTATATGGCCCACATATGCATAACTTTGTGACTATTTGTGAGGATTTTGAAGATGTAAGTGCGGCAAGGCGTATCCCCGATGAAGATGCTCTATTTGAAGAAATTCACCACCTTTACTTTAACCCCGTGGAGGGGCAGAAATTATCTGATAATGCTCGCAGGTTAACTGAAAATAAATCACATATTATAGATAACATTTTACAAGAGCTGTATCCAGTCTTCCACAGGGCTGGTTTGCATGAATTTCCTGATATATAAGGCTTCACCATTTTGTCATTGCGAGGAACGGAGTGACGAAGCAATCTAGTTATATCTATGATTCTGGATTACCACGTCGGGCTAACGTTCTCCTCGTAATGACGGAGTAGGGAATAATAATATCAGTGTTTACCAGTCAATTTCAGAGAGCTTAGATGCTTGATCCTCTGAAATCAGGGGAGTGATGATATCGTCCAAAGCCTCGCCTGTGATAATTTTATCCAGCTTATAAAGCGTAAGATTTATTCTGTGATCTGTAACTCGTGCTTGCGGGAAATTATAGGTGCGAATACGCTCTGATCTATCACCTGATCCAACTTGGCTTTTGCGATCCGCAGCACGTACATCAGCGAGTTTCTGACGCTCTGCTTCATAAATACGTGACCTTAAAATAGTCATCGCCTTGGCTTTGTTCTTATGCTGTGATTTTTCATCTTGCTGGCTAACCACAATTCCTGTTGGAAGGTGAGTAATCCTAATTGCACTATCTGTGGTATTAACAGATTGTCCACCGGGTCCTGAGGCTCTGAAGATATCAACACGGATATCACTATCTGCGATATCTATATCAACTTCTTCTGCCTCTGGTAGCACGGCAACTGTGGCAGCAGAAGTATGAACACGACCACCTGATTCTGTTTTTGGTACACGTTGAACTCTGTGTACTCCAGATTCAAACTTTAATTTCGAGAATACATTTTTACCTGTGATTGAAACTATTACTTCTTTATAGCCTCCTATATCACTTTCTGAGGCCTCCATAATTTTAAATTTCCAACCAAGGTTGCTAGCATATCCACGATACATGCCAAATAAATCAGCGGCGAATAGGGCAGCTTCATCACCACCTGTGCCTGCTCTAATCTCAAGTATTGCATTTTTCTCATCAGCTGCATCTTTTGGAATGAGTGTTAGCCTGATATCTTGCTCTAGTATTGGTAGCTTCTTTTTAAGCTCTATTAGCTCTTTATTAGCCATGTCACGCATTTCAGCATCTGAATCTGCATCATCAAATATTTCTTGTAAATCTATGGTTTCTTGTTGGTTGCTTTTATATAGCTCTATTTTTTCAGCTATTGGCGATAGCTCCGCATACTCGCAAGACATAGAAGTAAATTCTTCTGTTGGAATATTCCCAGATGACATTAAGGAGGCAAGTTCGCTATGCCTAGATAGAACTTGGTCTAATTTATGTGTGAAAGAAGAGCTCATATTATTCCTTGTTATCTCTTATTTTTTGCTTTATTTCTTCAGCATTAAGTGAAATTCCTCTGATGATATCACCAGCCTTACCAAAAGGCGACATTATTTTACCATCTACAAATATTTCTAATCCGCCAGCATTGGCTGTTGTCAGTGTTTGACCAGCTGTATTTTCTACACGATATATTTGCCCTGGACGCAGAACTTTACGGAATGTCGTTTTGCCTTTAGCATTTTTGATTTGTATCCAGCTAGATGCTTTAGCACGTAGAGAAATACGACTTTTATTTCTAGGAGAACCGAATGCTTTACCAGTTTGTACTTTTGCCAATGTTCGTGGTTTTTGTGCCTTATTTATATTAGTCTTAATAGTTTTTACTGCTTCTTCGGTTTTAACTACTATTTTAGGCTCTTCGGCTTTGACAGGTGGTGTTTCAGTGGTGGTTGGTATGTTGTTTGTATCCAAGTCTTCTAAAATTGCTTCTGTGATTTTAGAGTTATCAGTGTTTGGTTCTGCCGTTGTATCAATATCAAGTGCTTGTAGGTGCTTTGGCACTTCAGGAATAATGTTTTGTGAATATATATTTTCATCTTTCTTATTATTTATTAAAAGAAACCATGTAAGTAGTAGAATAATAATTCCAACGCTAGCACCTAATAAAATTCGCATATTTGGCATCTGCATATTTTCAATAGATGGCTGTATATTTATTTCAGCTTGGCTGGGTTTTTGTGTTCCATATTCTGCTTTGAAAAGAAGCCCTATTTCCTCACTATCTAGTTTTAATTGAGTGGCATAGCTACGAACAAAACCAATCGCATAGACCATTCCTGGCAGAGCTTTTATATTGCCAGCCTCTATAGCCTCTAATTGTTCTATTTTGACATTGATGGCATCTGAGATATCTTGCAGACTTAGTTTTTGCATTTCTCTAGTACTTCTAAGTATCT
>JAJFGX010000074.1 GCA_021775895.1 Alphaproteobacteria bacterium
TTGTTTTTCCAAGGTATCAGCATGAAAGGCCTCATATCCTGCTTGCTCAAGCAGAGCTAATGGATCCTGTGCTACAGGTGCAGGCTGAGAATTATCAGCAGTTAATAAGCTTGTAAGATATGGCAGTAAAGGCTTTGCGTCACGCCCTGCATGGCGGAGAATAATATCAACATCAGGAATCTCTAAAATTCCATTGTGGTAATCCCTAATTGTTTGCGCAAACTTCTCGCCATTTTGTTTTTTCAGTTTCTTGTACATATCAGCCACTTTAATTTATCTAATTAAGTGGAATCATTTTATCATAGTATTTACGTTATGTCAACTAAATGTGATAAAAACGTTCGATTGAAATAATCATGTAAATGCTAAAAAGTTATAGCTATAGGCTGGCAGCGAAGCTTTCAAGGCTATCGACGCTACCTAAAGATGATGAAGATAGGTCACGATCAATACGTCTTGTTAGACCTGATAGAACTTTTCCTGCTCCAAGCTCTATTAAATTATCAACCCCTTGTTCTTTCATATAAAGAACGGTTTCACGCCAACGCACTGTCCCTGTAACTTGTTCAACTAGCAGGTTACGAATAGTATCAACATCAACTACAGAACTTGCAGTAATATTGGCAACTAATGGTATTTTTGGTTCTAACATCTCTACAGTGGATAGAGCATCATGCATTGTATCGGCAGCAGGCTGCATTAAATTACAGTGAAAAGGCGCACTAACTGGTAGCATAATTGCTCGTTTTGCACCTTTACTAGTTGCTAGAGTGATTGCAAGCTCTACTGCTTGTTTGTGACCACTAACTACAACTTGTCCAAAGGCATTATCATTTGCGGCTGTGCAAATTTCAGAATTACTGGATTTTTCAGCTTCTATGGCAATTTTAACTACATCATCAAACTCTAAACCTAGAATGGCCGCCATTGCTCCCATGCCTACAGGAACTGCTTTTTGCATTGCTTGCCCTCTGATTTTTAAAAGTCTGGCTGAATCTGCTAGTGCTAATGTTCCAACTGCGGTTAAAGCAGAGTATTCACCTAATGAATGCCCTGCAACAAATTTTGTTTCATTAGTATCAGCAAAGGAAATACCCATGTCTTTTTCTAAAATACGAACAACTGCCATACTAACAGCCATTAGTGCTGGCTGAGTGTTTTCTGTAAGGTTAAGGTCGCTCGCATCACCTGAGAACATAATTTTACTTAGGTTTTGATTAAGAGCTTCGTCAATTTCTTCAAAGACCTCACGGGCAGAGGAGAAGTTCTCTGCAAGATCTTGTCCCATACCGATAGATTGACTTCCTTGTCCTGGAAATATAAATGCTCGTGTCATATTTAGAATCCTTTATTTAGTTTAATAAAAGCTAGACTACTATAAGATTGTTAAAGAAGCTATGCCTAATATTGGTAGAGCAAGTAAAGTAGTCGTTAGAACCATTAATGCCGTATCTTTTGGGTAAAGATTAAAGTTATTCGCATACAATACGGCATTCGCACCAATAGGACATAGAGCCATTAGCCAGAGTATTTTTTCTTCTCCATCACCAAGCCAATGCAGGAATTGCATATCAATAAAAACTAAAATAACCGCAAATAATGGCCATAAAGCAAAACATAGAATATTTGCCCAAATTAGTACTCTATAGTTTATATCTTTTATTTGAACATCACCTAGGCTAAGGCCGATTATAAACATACCACCAATGGAAAATATAAAAGCTGTAATATCAGTTATGCTGGATAATAGTGGGTAGAAAAACTCAGGTAAAATTATATTGTTAAAATTAATAATAAGACCAATAAGCATTGCCCAAAATGATGGGAATTTCAGTAGTCTTATGATGCTGTCTGAAAATGTCATAGAACTACGAGCATAAAGGTAGTAGCCAATAGTTAGTTGGAATATCGACATTCCCATCATTGCAAGTATATATAGTGCTAATAGCTTATCTGAAAATAGTAGTATTGCAAAAGGAATGCCAAAATATCCAGTATTTGAATTTGGCACAGCTGCTGCCATTAGGTATTTCATATTTTTGTAATCGCTATTGTTTCTCCATAGTTTGCTAGCTATAAAAAAGCAACAAATGCAAAGAGCAATAGAAACTATAAGTACTAATAATGGCTTTGTTAGGTCAAATAACACAAGATCGCTAGTAACTAACTTGCCAAAGATAAAGCTAGGTAGAATAAAATAGAGTAAAATATAGCCTATTTTATTTGCAGATAAAGACAGTTTTTTCTTTGTAATATATCCCAAGCCAATTAAGACATATAATATAGCAATCTTAATAAACATGTATTTTTGTTTCTATTGGTGTAGCGGCGTTGCAAAGAAATCAAAAAATACCCACATAGCAATGCTACATACACAAAGGGTTAGTATCATTATTGGTGTACCTTTTTTGAACCATAACCCCGGTGTGATTGCAAGACTTGGGTCTTTCTCACGTTTTGCTAAGCGTTCTGTTAAGGTCACAATAAATACATTAGCTGTTGATCCTAAGTGAGTGCCATTTCCACCCATACCAACACCAAGAGCCAAAGACCACCATAGCGGAGTTACTTGAATTCCTTGAGCCTCCATACCTAGAATAATCGGAATCATTGCGGCAGTAAAAGGTATATTATCAATCATTGCAGACATAATGGCTGCTCCCCACATTAAGGCTAAACATGCAATTAACATGTCTTGCTGTACTAATGGCAGAACAAATTGTCCAATCCATTCTAAGAAATGGCTATGCTCCACTCCACCAATAATTACAAATAAAGAAACAAAGAACATTAATAAAGATAGCTCCGCTTCTGCTAAAAATTTGTCTGGTGAGGCTTCTCTAGTAATTAGAAGCATGACAGTTAGACCTAAGGCCGCAACCACCCAAGCCTCCCAATGTAGAGAGCTGTGCATAATAAATAAAACAATCATAATTGTAAGAACAGCCAATGCTCCGTACCATGTACGTTTATCTTGTAGGACACCCGCACTAGAAAAATTAGGTATTGTTGGTTTTTCTGCTAGATTCTTTTTAAATAAAAATCTCAGGGCTATCAAGGTTACTACCCAAGCTGCAAATACAATGCCACCCATACGCATAAAGAAAGTATTAAAATCAATGTCGGCAGCAGAACCGATCATCAAGTTAGGAGGGTCACCAACAAGAGTTGCAACACCACCAGTATCTGACAGTAATGCAGCAGCTAATAGATAAGGTATAGGACTAACCTTGAGAGCTTGGCAAATTAGAACAATTAATGGTCCAAAAATAATTACCGTTGTAACGTTATCTAACAGTAAAGAAAACACAGTGACAGCTGTTCCCATCATTACTAATAGCAGGAATAACCTTCCCTTACTTACCTTTGCAATCCAATAGGCTATAGCCTGAAATCCACCAGTTGGAATCATGATAGCAACAATTGTCATCATAGCACCCAAGAGAAATACTACATTCCAATCAATAGCTTCAATAGCAAGCTCTGCGTTATAAACACCAAAATATTGTCCAACCAATACCATTGCTGCAGCACCTAGCATAGCAACTTTTGTACGATGAATATGGTGCAATCCTTCAGTAAAGATAGCTACAAATGTTATTACTAGAATAATGGCTGATGCCATCATTGGGGTATCGAAAACTAATTTAGCGTGCTCCATAGCAGATAAAAATCCTTAATTTATTTTATTTGTGATTGATTAGAAGTCTTATTCGTCGACTTCATCTCCATTATTAATTTGTGTTGTTATTTCTTGTAGAGATTTCAAAATATTCTGTGAAGAAATAACACCAACTAGCTCATTGTCATTATCTTTTACTACAGGAAGAGGGCTACCGTATTTTACTAGTAGTCTAATCCCCTCACTTAAGCGGGTTTCTGGACGCACGGTTTTGGGAGCTTTAATCATTATCTCTTCAAGTTTTTCTGGCAGATATAATTTTAGACGTTTTGCAACCCATGAAGCTCCTTCAGGTATATGATCTAAATTAATGCTCATATGATGACCATGCATAGTTTCATCATCTAAGGTCACAGAAGCTGGTAGAAGCTCTCTTAATAGATGAGAAAAGCTAAAAACACCAATTACAACATTATTTTCATCAACAATAGGAACAGACCTAATGTTATGTTTATGAAAAAGATTCATTGCATCAGCAACCGTTTGTTCAGGAGATGCGGTTATAACATCAACAGTCATGGCATCACGGCAAGGCATATTTTTTCTCCTTAAAATTCTTAAATTTTATAG
>JAJFGX010000075.1 GCA_021775895.1 Alphaproteobacteria bacterium
AGGGTATAATAGCGGTAACAAGGGGCGGACTTGTCCCAGCTGCCATCATGGCTCGTGAGCTAGAGGTTCGCTTAATAGAAACTCTATGCATTTCAAGCTACGACCATAAAGACCAGAAAAAACTTGATGTTCTAAAACATGCTGATAATGTTGGTGATGGTGAAAATTGGTTAGTCGTTGACGATCTTGTAGACACAGGTAATACAGCAAAAGTTGTTCGTGAATTACTACCAAAAGCTCACATAGCAACCGTATATGCTAAACCTGAAGGAAAACCAATGGTTGACAGTTACATAATGGAAGTAAGTCAGGATACTTGGATTCATTTTCCATGGGATATAGAATTACAATTTTCAAAGCCGATTGCAGATAAGAAAAAAACTGGATAATACAAAGAAATAAAACAAAAAGGTAAATTAAAAAATGAACATGGAAGTAAATAAAATTCTAGCTGCATTCTTAATTGCTGGCATAGTGGCTATGATATCAGGATTTATTGCTAGCGGTGTTATAAGCACAGGCGGGCATGGAGAACATCAAGAAAATGCTTATCATATAGATGTTGCTGAAGCTTCAACATCTGGAACTAAAGTTAAGAAAGTTGCTGTAGCTGAACCTATTTCCGCTCTATTAGCTAGTGCCGACATTGAAAAAGGTAAAAAACTATCTAAAGCCTGTGCCTCATGTCACAGCTTTAACAAAGGTGGAAAAGCCAAAACGGGGCCTAATCTATGGAATATTGTTGGCCGTGATATTGGCTCAGTTAATGGATTTGCTTATTCATCTGCTATGAAAGAAAAAGGCGGTAAATGGGACTACAAAGAACTTAACTCTTTTATTTGGAAGCCTAGAAAAACAATGGCAGGCACTAAAATGACTTATATAGGCATGAAAAAAACCAAACAGCGTGCTGATATAATTGCTTGGATGCGCACTTTAAGTGATAACCCTAAGCCATTGCCTTAATAGGCTGTCTTGCAATCTCTACTGACCAGGGCTTGACATATTACTTGCTTTACTGTATGTTAATACTATATTAAGGATTAATTGCAAATGATTCGATTCATTAATTAGGTAAGATAAAAGTAAATAAGATTTTTAAGGAGATGATAATATGGCTAAGAAACAATACCCAAGCAAATGGTGGCAGTTTGAAAAACGAGCACAGCTAGCTGTAATGGCAAGAAAAAGTAGCATTGTAAAAGATGCTGTTTCCGATGGTGGTAAGTTAGCAGCGGTTGCTGCCGTTGCATTTATTGCCGCCCCACTAACAGCATATGTTCCTATACTTGGAAGCATGTTTGCCGCACCTATTTTAACTTTATCTGGTGTTGTTGCTACTGGTTTTTCTATTAAAAACTTTGCTGGTGCTTTATATCACGATAAAGCCGATAATATTATTGATAAAGAAGTTGAAAAATGGCGTAAAAATCCTACTCCTTCCAAATTAGTATCAGCGATGGGTAAAACTTTAAAATATGCCGTATCAGGTCTTCGCATTGGCGCTGTTGGTGTTGCTATCGCAGGAGCAACTGTTGCAGTTGCCGCAGGAATCGTTGCCTTTGGTGCTACCGCCCTAGCAGGAACTGGTGCAGTTACAGCAGCCACCGCCGTAATGGGGTTTACAGCAGGTGCTATTGGTATTGCCAGTCCTCTTCTAGCAATTGGAGCAGGAGTTGTCGCCGCAGGAGTTGGAACATTAACCGCAGTAAAAGGTGGAGATGTTGTCAAAAACCTTGGGGCTAGCATAAAGAAATCAGCTAAATTAAGCCAAACAGGTAGAGATGCTAATGCTGGGCTTATTAAGAAAGTTGCAGGCACTGTAAGTGAGACTGTACAGAATGCTACTTCAGAAGCATTTGATGTAGCAGCAAAAGAAACAGCTAAACAAGTTATAAAGCAGGCGAAGCAAGAAATCAAAGAGCCTAAGCAAGACAATAATAAACAAAACAAGATGTAAAACTAATCAACCTTGGAGACCAGAATAGACATGAAAATAGGTGTTTTTGATTCTGGTCTCGGAGGACTTCTAATCCTAAAAGCAATACAAGAAGAATTACCTAGCTACGATAAAGTATATTTAGGTGACACTCTGCACCTGCCATATGGTGGTAGGTCAAAAGACGCTATTTACACATACACAAAAAATGCTGTTGATTATCTATTAAAAACCGAAAATTGTAATTTGATTATTCTGGCTTGCAATACCGCTAGTGCTTTGGCACTACGTAAGCTACAACAAACTTATCTTATTGATAATTTCCCAGATAGGCGTATTCTTGGTGTGGTTATTCCAACCCTTGAATCAACATTAGAACAAAATAAAAGCAAACGTATAGGGCTAATCGCTACGCAAGCTCTTGTCGATTCCAACATCTATGATGAAGAATTAAAAAAGATATCACCTGACATTAAGCTTTTTTCACAGCCAACTCCCCTGCTCGTTCCATTGATTGAAAATAATGGACACAAATGGATAACCGATATTTTACAAGAATATATTGCCCCATTACTAAAGCAAAAGATTGAAACTTTAATTTTGGGCTGCACTCATTATTCTTTTTTACAGCCATACTTACAAAAAATATTACCGAATGACGTTACTATTATATCTCAAGATAAAATTATCCCCACCAAGCTTAATGACTATCTACAAAGACACCCTGAGATAGAAACAAAACTAAACCAAAATTATAACACTTCTTTCTATGTATCTGACATCACAAAAAATTACTTAAAAACTGCGGAAGATATATACGGCAGTGAAATAAAACTTAAAAAAATAGTTTTATAAGCATCTACTATGTGTCAAAATAGTAGCGTGTATAAATTAAGTGGAATGGGCTATAAAATGGCAAAACTATCTATAATGGGTATTCTTTCAAATGTTCAAATTTTATTTTTTACAGCTAGAAAAGGTAAACTAGTTGGTACGGATAAATTAGGCAATAAATACTATACTGGAAAACCACGTAAAGGCACTAAACATGAGCGTCGTTGGGTTATTTATAAAGATCAAATAGATGCTAGTCTTGTACCTGCTGAATGGCATGGTTGGCTACACCGACAAACAGACGTTATACCTGCAAGCACACGTAAAAAAGATACATATCGTCAGAAATGGCAAAAAGAACACATAGCCAATCAAACAGGCGGAAAAGATGCCTATTTTCCTAAAGGTTACAATGCAACTCGTGATCATGCTACAGGTGACTACGAGGCTTGGACTCCACCAAAATAATTAATAAACTACTTTTTTTAGGTGTACTTAATGCTTAATAAAAAATACAAAGAATCTGGCAATGTTCTGTTCCTTATTTTAATTGCAATTGCACTGTTTGGAGCAATCTCCTACGCTATATCAAGATCTGGTGTTGGTTCAGCCAATATTAGCAAAGAACAAAATATTATATATGCCTCACAGATAGTCCAATATGGATCAAATCTCCGCACAGCTATAAAACGTATAAAAGCAACAGATACAGCCGATACTGATATTAGTTTTGCTAATAATGTGGTAGCAGGCTATGAGCATGCAACACCACAACCAGAATTCAATCAAGTATTTTCACCTAATGGTGGTGGTGCAAAATATATTCCACCTAACCCTGAATGGTTAGATTCCACCCAATCAGCCCAAGCTTTTTACGGTGAAGTATATTTCCCTAGGAAAGTCTGCATTCAAGGAATTGGCTCCGTACCTTTAGCCCTTAACTGTCGTATGGATGGTATAGATAATGAGCCATTATTATTATTTATTCCATATATAACAAAAGAACTTTGTATAGAATTGAATAATAAATTAGGTATAGAGAACCCTAGTGGTGACCCACCTCAAGAATTGAGCCATGCTTGGTCTGTATCTTTGCAAAAATTTAAAGGGGTTTACGAAGAATCTGTCAAGCTAGATCAAGCTGGTCAATACTATGGTTGTTTTGAAGGTGATGTTGCCTCCATGCCACCTGCTGGAACATATCACTATTTTCATGTACTATTAGCTAGGTAGAAAAAGAACTAAATATGAGCAATAAAAACTATAAAGAACACGGCAACGCACTATTTCTTATTTTAATAGCTGTAGCATTATTTGCCGCATTATCCTACGCTGTCACCCAATCTGGTGGCGGTGGTGGAACAATAGATAAAGAACAAAATCTCCTTAATGCCGCACAAATCACACAATACGCAGCATCTATTCAAACAGCCGTGATGCGTATGAAGTTAACAGGCACCGCAGATACTGATATTAGTTTTGCTAATAATGTAGTAGCAGGATATGAACATGCAACACCACAACCATCATCTAATCAAGTCTTTGCCCTTAATGGTGGTGGTGCAAAATATGTACCTCCTAAGCCTGAATGGCTAGATTCCACTCAATCTGCTCAGACTCTTTATGGTGAAAATTATGTCCCTAGACATACATGTATTCAAGGTATCGGTTCTGCTGAAGTTGCTAACTGCCATAGCGATGGAATAGATAACGAAGATTTAATACTATTTATCCCATATATAACAAAAGAGCTTTGTATAGAATTAAATAATAAACTGGGCGTAACTAACCCTAGTGGCAATCCACCAGTAGAATTTGCGAATGCTTGGCCCGTAGGAAGTGCGAAATTTCAAGGTTCATATACAAGCTTTAATAAACTTAATCAAGACAATCAATACCATGGCTGTTTTGAAGGTGATGGTGCTTTTGTTCCTCCTGCTGGAACATATCATTATTTTCATGTCTTGCTAGCTAGATAAAAAATGTGTTGCTGTAAATTAAGATAATTGTTATACCAATAACTACATTAAGTGAATAATTAATAAGGGAAGTTTTTTTAGATGCAAAATAATATTGTTGAGACGATTCTTGGTGCTATCGTAATTACAGTTACAGTTGTGTTTCTTGTTTTTGCCTATAAACTTACTGATTTAGCTCCTGTAGAAGGCTACACTGTAAGCGCTCATTTTTCTAATATTAATGGGCTTTCTGTTGGAGATTCCGTTAAAGTTAGCGGTGTTAAAGTTGGCAAAGTTACAGAATTCTCTCTTGATAATGATACATATGATGCGATCGTTACCCTAAATATCAAAGATGGCATTCAACTTTCAACCGATACAGCCGCCGTGATTGCTAGTGAAGGTTTAATGGGTGGCAAATTTGTATCTTTAGAAGCTGGTGCTGATGATATGTATTTAAAAGATGGTGAGAAAATTGAATATACTCAATCAACCCCTGGACTTGAACAATTACTAGGGCAAGCAATATTTAGCATGAGCAAGTCTAAAGAAACATCAGAATAAATACATGCATAATAAACCAATCATTTTTCTGTGTTGTTTAATAGTTATGATGTTCCATACAACTATTGCGTCGGCTGAAAATCAAAAAAAATCATTGTCATCATTTATGCAAGATAAAGATATAGCGGTCTTACGTAGTATTGATAAGCTCTATGCCAGAACTTCTACTTTTGAAGTGCCTGTTGGGCAAACTGTAAAATTCGGTAATTCATTATTTATTCGCCCCCAAGCATGCCGTAAAACTCCACCGACAAAACAGCCAGAGAGTGCTGCATTTCTCCAAATATGGGAGAGTAATAAAGTACTGAATATTGAAGAACAGTCTCAATGGGTGTTTAGTGGCTGGATGTTTGCATCTAGCCCAGCTTTATCCGCAATGGATCACCCTATCTTTGATGTTTGGTTAATTGACTGCAAAAATGCAGTTACGGTTGATAAAGAATCATCAGAAACAGTTTCAGAAACGCCACCTGAAGCTTCATCAGAATAAAAAGATACATCAGCTTGTACAGCGTTTTCTAACTTTTGCTTATATATTGCTTGTGGTATTTCTTCGACTCCAAACTGTTTTAAATGCTCATTTATGTATTGCGTATCAAATAGTGTATAATTTCTTTTCCACAAATAAGCTACTAAATGCACTAAAGCAATTTTACTTGCATCAGTTGCCCTTGAAAACATACTTTCACCAAAAAAAGCCGAGCCTATTGCAATACCATAAACTCCACCAATTAAACTACCAGTTTCCTTACTCCACACCTCAACACTATGAGCAAAGCCTAAATCATGTAACTCAACAAATAAATCAATAATAGTCTTGTTAATCCAAGTTTCAGAGCGTTCTTTTGTTAGCTCCGCACAACCTAGCATCACTTCTTTAAATGCTGTATTGAATTTAATATCATAATCGTGCTTCAAAATGGTTTTTTGCAACCTACGAGGCACATGCATTTTATCAATAGAAAGCTGTCCTCGCATTAAAGGATCATACCAATATATTTCTGTACTATCAGCACTATCTGCCATTGGAAACAAACCATTAGCATAGGCATTTAAAATCATTTTTGGGGTAATTCTATTCATGACTACTTATCTAGTGAATAGTTTGTATGAGGAACCTCATGCCACGCCCATATCAGTAAAGCTAATAATACCATCGCTCCACCCTGATGCATAACAGCCAGATAAATATCAATCTTAGTCAACAAAGTCATAACACCCAAACCGACCTGCAATATAACAACAATGGCAAGAGCCTTAAATAATTTAGATAGCCTGCTATTTTTTTGAAAATTAAAGCTCTGTATAACCAGAGATAGCACTGATATTGCTGTAAGAATTGCTAGAACACGATGACAAAACTGTACTGTTGCGTGATTTTCAAAAAAGTTACTCCATAATGGCATCATATCTAAAGCCTCTTCAGGCCATGGATATTTTCCCATCATCGGAAAACTATTATATATCATTCCAGCATCAAGCCCCGCAACCATAACACCCCAGAATAAAGTTAAAGATACTAAAAACATAGACCGCCTAATTGGTTTATATAAAGGTGATAATAATGCATATTCCCGTGATGGCTGGACAGACAGCTTTAAAGCCATATTAAACAACAGAGCTTGTAGCAATAAAGCCAGCCCCAAATGTGCCGCCAAGCGATAATGACTAACCTCAGGCATGTCAACAAGTCCGCTTTTCACCATATACCAGCCCATAAGCCCCTGCCCACAGCCTATTATCAAAAAACCAAAAAAGCTGGGTAAATAAACACTAGGTATCCGTTTTATTGATAAAAATAATAAAAATGGCACCACATAGATAACACCTATCATTCTGCCCCATAACCGATGTATCCACTCCCAAAAGAATATTTTCTTAAACTCAGGTAGTAACATGTCTGAGTTAATCTCTTGAAATTGTGGTGTTTCTTTATAAATATTAAATACTCTATTCCATTCATCTTCATGCATAGGAGGCAAAGCCCCCATTAAAGGTCGCCACTCAACCATAGATAAACCAGAATCAGTCAGCCTAGTAATCGCCCCGATAATCGCCATGCAAAATACTGTAAAACAGCAAATATACAGCCATATAGCTACTATTTTAGTTTTTTTATAGTCAATTAATTCCATGATATTGTATATTTTCTACCGAATTGTTATAGTACTAGATATACAGGATTGAAAATATGGCTCAAGAAAAAAAATCACTTTTAAGACCGCTACCTATATTTTGTGC
>JAJFGX010000076.1 GCA_021775895.1 Alphaproteobacteria bacterium
AATCAGTTAAGCTTAAAGATGTTCTCAAACAGTTAAAATTAAAAAGTGTAAAAATGGATGCAAATCAACTTCCTAGTATATATTTTGGTGGGCCTGTAGATATGACACGAGGATTTGTCTTGCATTCCACAGATCATGTGCATAAAGACACTGTGTTGCTTGATAATCATATTGGCATTACAGCAACAAATGAAATTCTACGTGATATTATTGCTGGTGATGGGCCTGAGGATAGTATTTTTGCTCTTGGTTATGCTGGTTGGAGTGCAGGGCAGTTGGAGGCTGAAGTACAAGTAAATTCATGGCTATCAACAAAAGCAGATTCAGACATAATCTTTCACACAAGTATTGAGAATAAATGGGATAAAGCATTAGAAATAATGGGTATATCATCAGCTCAATTATCATCAGTTATAGGTAATGCTTAAATGGCTACATATGATGTTGTTATTATTGGTGCGGGACACAATGGTTTAACTTGTGCGGGTTATTTAGCACGAGCAGGGCTAAAGGTAAAAGTACTAGAAAAACGTCATATAGTTGGCGGTGCGGCTGTTACAGAAGAATTCCACCCTGGTTTTAGAAATTCAATTTGCTCATATGTTGTAAGTGTTCTTAGTCCTTTTGTTATTAAAGAGCTTGAATTAGAGCGATATGGCATGGAGCTAATGAAACGTGCGGGAGGTATGATGTCAGCTTTACCTGATGGCAGACATTTAATTTTAGGTGAGAGTGCAGAAAAAGACCGTAGTGAAATCAGCAAATTTAACCCAAAAGATGTTGAGGCACATGAGAAGTTTATAGCTGAATTAGAAGAGCTTGCATTAATATTTAGAGAAATAGCTGAAAAACGTCCACCTAATTTTGGAGGTGGCTTGCAAGAGTTATGGCGCAACTTAAAACTTGGTAATAAACTAAGAAAATATTCAGCAGAACAATATCAAAATATTATAGAAATAATGACATGTTCTATTGGTGATTATCTAGATAATCGTTTTGAAGGCGAAGAAATAAAAGGGCTTTATGCAGGTGATGGAAGCACTGGTAATTTCTTGCATCCATATGCTCCTATTTCTGCTTTAAATATACTGCATCATGAATACGGTAATATTAATGGTCAATCGGGAGCATGGTGGCATTGTAAGGGCGGTATGGGTGGCATAACCCAAGCTATGCTCAAATCAGCAGAAGCCTACGGGGTAGAGGTTGAAACAGATGCACCTGTAAAAGAATTGATAATCGAACATAAGGCAGGTAAAGATGATGAAGCTAAAGGCGTTATCTTAGAAGATGGACGTAGTATTAAAGCACATAGAGTTGTTGCCAATTGCACAGCTCATATATTATTCACTAAGTTAATAAATTCAGATACTCTACCTGAATCATTCTCAAACCATATTAAGAAATTTCGCTATAAATCAGGTAGCTTGCGTATGAATGTTGCATTATCTGAATTGCCTCGTATATCTTCTTTATCTGGCTGGGAGAACCAAGAAGAAGAAATGAAACGATCTATTTTTGTTAGCCCATCTATTCGTTACATGGAAAATGCATATCATGATGCACGAGTTAGAGGTTTTGCAAGTCAGCCCTTGGTATCCATGAATATTCCTAGCCTAATAGATGATAGTCTTGCACCAGAAGGGCAACATGTAGCTAGTTTATTCTGTCAACATTTTAATCCAGACTTGCCAAAAGACTTAGACTGGGATCATATTAAATATGAAGCGGCTGAAGCGGTGATAGATGCAGTATCAAGCATAGCCCCGAATTTTCGTGATTCTATCCTAGGTATGCAGGTTTTATCACCAAAAGATTTGGAACAAGAATTCTCTTTAACTGGCGGTGATATTTTCCATGGATCAATGCATTTAGATCAAATATATTCTATGCGACCAGCAATTAAATATTCAGATTATCGAACTCCTATACAGAACTTATATATGTGTGGCTCTGGCACTCACCCAGGTGGTAGTGTATCTGGTATTCCAGGTAGGCTTTCTGCCAAAGAAATCATCAAAGATGCTAAAAAACGCTCTATTCGTTAATAATATTTAAATAACTTATTTGCTAGAATGTGTAATGTATTATTTACCAAAAGCAAAATTTAAGAAAAAAAGCACATTAGAAGATAATGCTAATGATGTGTTTGCAAAAGAAAAAGCTAAGCCATTATCATGGAGTGAGGCAACAAAACTTTTCGATGAGATAGCAGATATGCAAGATATTGCGTTTGGTTATACTATTGATGGCTGTCATTCAAGGGCGCATATTATGTGTGGCATTGCTATGGAGCGTTCTTTAGAGCCATTAAAAGCATGGGCTTTTGAGGGGGACGAAAAATTAATTCCATACAAAGACAGACCTAATTTAGATTGGTGGTATCATGTAGCTATGGCATTACCTGTTAAATTAGAAAATGGTGAGGTGGAAGCTCTAGTCTTCGACCCTAGCCTATTTGATGCACCTGTTTCATTAGATGAATGGGGTGATATTATGTCGGCAGAAAAAGATAAATTGCATATTTGCAATTATGGTACACCGCCACCTAATTATAGTGGCGATTATAAGCCTTATAGAAAAACTGAGAAAACAACAGATATAGAAGCGGCAGATGAAATGATAAGGTTTCTAGATAAGCAAGGCTCTGCACCACGCACAGTATTCCCAAGTAAATTAAAACAACGGCAATCGCCAGAAAGTACACCCGTGCAAGGCAGAACATGGCAAGTATTGGCTATATAAGGGAAAAAATAATGACTAATGATAAAGACATAGTTAGACGGATTATAGAAGAAGATGGAAAGTTTCTAGTCTCATTTAGAGGGCAGCCATCTTATTTTTATATACCTGAGTCAGCAGAGCAAAAATCACTTATTAGTAAATTAGAACAATCAAAAGCAACCGAGCAAAGCATAGAATTTAGTTTTGATGATGATATGAACATTGTGAACGTTATTTTATAAATCACATTCTTTTTAATTGCTGAGTTTTAGGCTGAATTCGTCTTACTTCAGATTTACCAAGACTGCGTTTAATTTTATCCTTATAGAGTTTCAAATCAGCTTTGATGTATAAGTCATCATAGGACTGACTGCCAGAATAAAGTGATACTCCCATACTTGCACCCATATCAATACTCTTGTCATCATATGATACAACTAATCTATTTAAAGAATCTTGTATTGTTTGTGCTTTTTTCCGCAGTTCTTTTATATTTTCGCCCGATAGGAAGACAACGAATTCATCACCACCCAATCTGGCGGCAGAATCTGTATCACGAATGTTGTCTTTAATTACTTGCCCAATTTCTTTTAAACAAATATCACCTGCTAAATGTCCATGTGTATCATTAATTGGTTTGAATTTATCTAGGTCGAACATTAAGAAAATACCACGTTTAGACTGGTTCTTGCTGGAATCATCTTCACGCCTTCCCGTACCGCTAATTTCATTTTTAACACGTTGTTCAAAACCTTTACGATTTAATAATACAGATATGTGGTCAGAGTTAGTTTCTTCACGTAGCTGGCATATTTCTTCTGCTTGAGCTTTCATTTCATTAATTAAACTTGTGTGATATTTATCAGATTTTAGAAGCCTGATTTCTTCTTCTTGCTTTCTAACTTTTTCTTTTAGAAGAGCATTCTCTTCAATTAGAGCCTGAACAGCATTATATCCAGTATTTGTTTCATCCATAGCGATATACCCTTATCAAATGCTTTGAAAATCATCACTTCAAATATATTGTAGCACATTCACATAATAAATTCAACTAAATATACTATAAATTACTATAATAGCTTGAAAAATGGCGTAAATAGTCTTATAAATTATAATACATAAATTATTTGGTAATAAAAAACTAAGAAAGAAAATATAATGCACGCATATAGAACCCATAATTGCGCAGAGCTTCGTGTTGAAAACAAAGGTGAGCAAGTAAAAATATCTGGTTGGATTAATCGTAAACGTGATCATGGCGGATTATTATTCGTTGATTTACGGGATCATTATGGCTTAACTCAATGTGTGATTAATCTTGATAGCCCGCTATTTAAACAAGTTGAAGAGCTACGCCTAGAAACTGTTTTAACTATTACAGGTACAGTTGTTTTAAGAACCCCTGATACTGTTAATGACAAACTACCAACTGGTGGAATTGAAGTTAAAATTGAAACAATTGAAATTCAATCAGAGCCTCAAGCTCTGCCTTTGCAAGTAAATAGCGATGAGCCTTATGGCGAAGATGTTCGTTTGCGTCACCGTTATTTAGATTTGCGTCGTGAGCCTATGCAGAAAAATATAGGCCTTCGTTGTGATATTATTCGTTCTATCCGTGAGAAAATGTGGGCTCAAGGATTTAAAGAATTCCAAACACCTATTTTAACTGCAAGTTCGCCTGAAGGTGCTAGGGATTTCTTGGTGCCGTCAAGGCAACACCCTGGAAAATTTTATGCTCTACCGCAAGCACCGCAACAATTCAAACAGCTTTTAATGATGTCTGGCTTTGATCGTTACTTTCAAATAGCTCCTTGTTTCCGTGATGAAGATAGTCGTGCTGATCGTTCTCCAGGTGAATTTTATCAATTAGATGTTGAAATGTCTTTTGTTACTCAAGACGATGTTTTTGAAACTATTGAGCCTGTTATGCACGGAGTTTTTGAAGAATTCTCTGATTTCACAGGCGATAAATGGGAAGTATCACCTTATCCATTTGATCGTATTACTTATCATGATGCTATGTTGAAATATGGCTCTGATAAGCCTGATCTGCGTAATCCATTGTTAATTGTCGATGTATCTGAAATATTTATGCGTGATGACGTTGAGTTCAGAGCATTCAAGTCTATTGTTGAAGATGGCGGAGTTGTCCGTGCTATTCGAGCACCTAAAGTATCTGAACGTCCACGTAGTTTCTTTGATAAACTCAATGATTGGGCAAAAGGCGAGGGTGCTTTTGGACTTGGGTATATATTATTTGCTGATGGTGAAGGTAAAGGCCCTATCGCAAAATTTATTCCAGAGGCTGCACAAACAGCATTAAAAGAAATTGCAGGGCTTGAAGATGGAGATGCTATTTTCTTTATCTGTGATAAAGAAGCTAAAGCGGCAGAGTTCGCAGGGCTTGCTAGGACTGCAATTGCTAAAAGCATGGATATTATTGAGGATAAATGCTTTAAATTCTGTTGGGTTATTGACTATCCAATGTATGAATTTGATGAGAAGAGTCAGAAAATTGAATTTAGCCACAATCCATTCTCAATGCCACAAGGTGGATTAGAAGTTTTGGAAAATGAAGACCCTTTGAATATTAAAGCATATCAATATGATATTATTTGTAATGGGGTAGAATTATCATCTGGAGCGATTAGAAATCACCGTCCAGACATAATGGAAAAAGCCTTTAAAATTGCGGGCTATGATAAAGAAGTGCTTGAAGAACGCTTTGGTGGAATGTTATCTGCGATGAATTATGGCGCACCTCCGCATGGTGGGATTGCTCCAGGAGTTGACCGTATTGTAATGCTTCTGGCTAATGAACCTAATATTCGTGAAGTCATAGCTTTCCCAATGAACCAACAAGCTGAAGATTTATTGATGGGGGCTCCTGCAACAGCAGATGCAGCACAATTAAAAGAGGCAAATATAAAATTGGATTTACCAAAACCAAAAGTTAAGGCAGTAAGTTAAATTAAATATAATAAGGAGATATAAAATGAAGATTCTTTCTGGTACTAGCAATAAGGCTTTAGCAGAGGATACCTCAAAATATCTTGGTATTCCATTAACTAAAGTAGATATTCGCAGATTTGCTGATGAAGAGATTTTTGTCGAAGTATTGGATAATGTTCGTGGTGAAGATGTTTTTGTTGTCCAATCCACTTCAACTCCACCAAATGATTATTTAATGGAGCTTTTAATTATTGCTGATGCCCTCCGTCGTGGCTCTGCTCGTCGCATTACTGCTGTAATGCCTTATTATGGCTATGCTAGACAAGATAGAAAAACTGTCTCTAGATCACCTATTACAGCGAAGCTTATAGCTAATTTATTGACTGTGTCTGGTATTGATAGATTGCTAACAATGGATTTACACGCAGGACAAATTCAAGGCTTTTTTGATATTCCTGTGGATAATTTATTTGCCGCAGGTCCTGTTTTCATACCTGTTATTAAAGGTTTTAAAACATCTAGACCTTTAACTATTGTCTCACCTGATGTTGGCGGAGTTGTACGTGCTAGGGCAATTGCAAATAAACTTAATGCTGATTTAGTTATTATTGATAAACGACGTGAAAAAGCTGGAATATCAGAGGTAATGAACGTAATTGGTGATGTTGATGGGCATGATTGTATTATGGTTGATGATATTGTTGATTCTGCGGGAACACTTTGTAATGCAGCCGTGGCTTTAAAAAAACATGGTGCAGCTTCAGTCCGTGCTTTTGCGACGCACGGAGTATTATCTGGGCAAGCGGTTGATAGGATTGAGAACTCAGAGCTTGAAAAAGTCATAATTACAGACAGTATTCCTGCACGTAATGATGTTAAAAATTGCCCTAAAATAGAGCAGTTATCTGTAGCACCATTAATTGGTGAAGCTATATTGCGTATTAGCGAAGAACGCTCTGTATCATGTTTATTTGAACAAAGTTTACCTGCTATTGCTTAATACTCAAAAATAGCTTGATTTTTTTATCATAAAACGCTTAAATGCACAGTTACTTTGTAAGTTGTTCTGATTCTATAAGAATAATCTATTTATGTTGCACCCCTGGAGGCAGATAAATAGAGGTACTAAGTAAAAATTAAATTTAAAACAAGGAAGTTATTAAAATGGAAAAAATTCAATTAGATGCTGAAAAACGTGAGGGAACCGGCAAGGGGGTGGCTCGTGCGTTACGTCGTGAGAAACGTATACCTGCTGTAATTTATGGCGGAAACAAGACCCCAGTTCTTATTTCTTTAGAAGGAAAAGAAGTATTCAAATCTCTACATAGAGGAACATTTTTTACACAAATTTGTGACCTAAATGTTAGTGGAGAAAATTACCTTGTACTAGCTCGTGATGTACAATTAGATCCAATTCTAGATCAACCAATGCATGTTGATTTCATGAGAATTACAGAAAGAACTCGTATTAAAGTGAATGTACCTGTTCATTTTGAAAACACAGAAGAATCCCCTGGTTTGGGTAGAGGTGGCTTGTTAAATACAGTATTCCACGAAATTGAAGTATT
>JAJFGX010000077.1 GCA_021775895.1 Alphaproteobacteria bacterium
GGCATCTACGATGTTGGAGGACGAGCTATACTTAGTAACTTCACAGTAGTTAACTTACCTGCACTTGCAAGGCTTCTGAATGCTTTGTCACCTGTTGGTCTACAGAATTTAATCTCTGGTGATGGAATTGACTTTACTAATATGAAAGCTAATTTTAAATGGCAAAAAAAATTCTTTAAAAACACAAATATTGTGTCATCAGAGACTATAATTATAAAAAAAGGCAAAACCTCTGGCTCATCACTAGGTCTAACTTTTGAAGGAAAAGTTAACCAAACAACTGATATTTTGGATATTAGAGGTACAATAGTGCCAGTATCTGGACTTAACAAAGCTATTGGAGAAATACCACTGATTGGTGCTATTTTAACAGGGGGCTCTGAAGCTGTTTTTGCCGCAACTTACAGTATTAAAGGGCCTAAAAAAGCGACAAAAATTACTGTAAACCCTCTAGCTACTCTTGCTCCCGGTTTTTTAAGAACTTTATTTTTTGAGTAGCAATAAATAACCTTTAATAGTTTTTAGCTTTGCGCTTAGGTCGTACCAATTTTCTTAGAGCGTTACTATTTGCAACCGGTTGTGCGACAAGAAAGTTCAAGGCAAGACTTCCCAAAGTACCTACAAGCAATACCAAAAATTCCTTACCAGAGTCACTACGATCTGTACATTCATAAATATCATTAGCACTTGTGCCACCTGTGCTAACTCTACATTCATTTAAATATTCGGGATTAACTTCATCTTGTACTGTATAGTCAAGAATATCAATACCTGAATTGCCCAATTTTTCTATTAAGCCAGCCTTATCTTGTTCTGAAACATTTGCATCTAATGCAAGTAGATCAAAGAAATCTGCCGTATTTTCATTGAATACACGGGTTAACTGAGCGAAATCTTCTCCTGAGTTATCAATATCATTTGTATTTTCTGTCCAATCGATATTACCCAATCCATTTACAGTTTCTGCTATATTGTGATTATATTCTGCACCTCTTATTTCATTGTGCTGTGCGATTAATGTTTGGGCGGAACCTTGGAATAGCTCCATAACCTCTGTCTGTTTTGGACTTCCAGATGTTTCTAGATCTTCAGTAACAATATTATAGGTACCTCCAAAACTAATAGCACAAGCCGTTAACAGCATAGACACACGAGCTAAAAGCTTCCTATTCTCTACCTTCTCAAATTCTCCACTATTGTGTTTTAAAATCATAGCTTTGACATCATTATCGCCATAACCTAACCTGCTACAAGCTGTGTAACCAAATTTATCAGTGATATTTTTGTCTACTCCATGATCTAATAATAACGAAACAATTTCTTTATCACTTTTCTTTGATGCTATATGCAAAGCTGTATAACCATCATTTGTTTGAATGTTTGGATCAGCACCTTTTGATAAAAGATATGACGCTATATCATATTCATTTCCTTTGCACGCTTCATGCAAAGCTGTGTTGCCACTGGGATTCTTTCCATTAACTGACACATTGTATTTTTCAATAGCCTCTTTTACATTCGTTAAGCTACCCCAGTAAGCTTCAAGAACAAATTTACCTACACTATCGCATTTTTTAATATCTTCTTTTCTACTTTTAAAACCCTCAAACCAAGACATTTTAATTCTCCTTCTATTGTTATTTTGATTGACCATAACACAGTGCTATGGCTATGTCAATTAAATTATTAAAAAAAATAGATGTTTTTAAAAATATGCTTTTAATTATAGATCAATCAGCCCTAAACGCACGGCTTGCATTACCGCGTACACTCTGGAAGATGTAGAGAATTTCTTCATTACATTACGAGTATGGAATAAAACTCCAGCCTCAGAAAGGTTAAGTATAACACCTATTTCCCAAGTTGTTTTACCTTGAGCACACCATTTTAAAATTTCTGCTTCTCTATAAGTTAAAGTAACATTTTTACTTTTATAGTCATGCTTCTTTTCCAACGCTATATAAGCCATATAGAATTGCTGACATGCTGCATTCAACAAAGATAAACTATCTTGTGAAATATTTGCTTTTTGAAAACTGCTTGCAGCACCAATTCCTGCAATCCCCCCTAAAGGCCCACGCATAGGAAAGGCAACGCCACTATTCAGCCCTATATCTTTAGCCTCTAACATGCACTTTTCTTGTTCTTTACTAAATGTAATTTTATTGCGTAAATTTTTCCACAAAAATGGTGACGGTGCTTGTAAAACATATTTCCTTACTGGATCAATGTCTTGATAAGCACTATCAATATAATGATTCATCCATTCTTTAGGATAATTATGCATTAAACCATGATCTGCTGATTGCTCTTGAGCAACATGTTCTGTCATAAGGCTAAAAATAACCCTATCAAAGCCATAGTTTTCCATCATAGATTCCAACAGAGAAAATAATTCCTCAGAATCTATAGCTTTATTACTTTTTTCAATAAACGTTAAGATATCCACAGTGAACCGGTGTATTAGAAAGGTGTACTCTAGCCGATGTTTAGGCTACATATATATTATTCTGCAATATGAGGAAAACAGCAAGTAAATTTTAACTATTGAAAAGCAACTTCACTAAAGCTACGTAATTTTCGGCTATGAAGCCTTTCAACCCCAAGCTTACGTAAGTATTCCATGGCTAAAAGCCCGATTTTTAAATGTTGGTCAACTCTTTCTCTATAAAAATCATTTGCCATACCTGGTAATTTTAACTGCCCATGCAACGGCTTATCAGAAACACAAAGTAAAGTTCCATAAGGCACACGGAAACGAAATCCATTGGCTGCAATGGTTGCCGATTCCATATCAAGGGCAATTGCTCTACTCTGACTGAAATGTTCAAATAGCTTATCTTGGTCTCTAAGCTCCCAGTTTCTGTCATTAATCGTAGCAACAGTACCTGTTCTCATAATATTTTTAAGTTCATAATCATCCATGCCTGTGACTTGACACATAGCCGCCTCTAGAGCTATTTGCATTTCTGACAAAGCAGGTATAGGAATGGTAATAGGCAAATCATTGTCTAATATACCATCTTCACGAACATAACCATGAGCAAGCACATAGTCTCCAAGTGCCTGCGAGTTTCTAAGTCCTGCACAATGCCCTAGCATCAACCAAGCATGGGGTCTTAATACTGCAATATGATCTGTAATTGTTTTTGCATTTGATGGCCCTACCCCAATATTAATCATAGTTATACCAGAACCATCGGCTCTTTTTAGGTGGTAAGCTGGCATTTGTGGTATTCGCTGAGTTGGGCTACCATCTACTCTTGGATAGCCATCAGAAGTCGCTCCACCTTTTATATTAGCATTATGAGTTATTTTATTGCCTGGTTCAACAAAGGACAAATATTCACTTCTTTGTTTAGCTATTTTAGAATCGTTACTCATAGACATTATTTTAAGTCCATGACGAATAAATTCATCAATATAGAATTGATAGTTAGTATATAAGACAAAGTTCTGCACATGCTCTGCGGAAGAGCCTGTATAGTGACGCAATCGTTGCAAACTTAAATCAACACGAGGAGCCGTAAATAATGCAAGCGGCGAACACCCACTATGTTCAGCGTCTAAACGATAAGTCCCATTAGCAATCTTATCATCCATCATTGCTAAATCAGGCAAATCAAACAATTGAGGCAAAGCTTCTAACTGCTCTACATTTAGGTCGGCTTCTAAATGAAAATCATCGCCCAAGGCAAAATGTAGCGGTATAGGTGTATCACTAACCCCAATTTCTAATTTTATATTTTCATGATTCTCTAACAATAAAGCTATTTGCTCCTTGTAATAAAAATCAAAAATATCAGGTCTAGTAAGCGTTGTACGATAAACACCAGCTTGAGAAACAAATCCATAAGATCTACGGCGATCAACAGAGGGGTTTTTCTTAACTGTTATTTGCATGTATGGATAGTGAGCAGATACATGTTCGCCAACTTGTAAGACTCCTTTAGTAAACAAATCAAAGCACGAACATAGATAGTCGGTATTCCTTTTATAAAGCTTATTTATATAGGCACTAGCTTTATCAATATCCTTAAATAACTTACGGTTACTATCTGCTTTAAATGGCATTTGAAGTTTTGATGGCATATACACTAAATCTCACATGTTAAATTTGACGAGAAAACACTCGCATAAGAAGCTTTAGTATATATTTAGTGCATTAAGATTGAGTTAATACCTAAAAGATCGTTGATTATATCGTCCATTATATGGTTGATAGTGATTATCATAGTTACGATGCTCTCTATGAATATTCTCAGTTCCATAGGTTCTTCTTGGGTTTCTTGGGTTAATTGCTCTATGGTTAAAAATATGAGCATTATGCCCATGGATATAAGGTGTCACATGTCTATGTGTGTGAGGCGGCACATGCCTATTATAATTATAATAGTGCCTATGAGTAGTAGTATAGCTTTCACTATATGAAGGAGGTTGATCACCTTGATCACCTTGATAGAGTCCCCATGCTAAAGCACTTGCAGAAGGAGTAGTTAAAGCTAAGCCTATCAAGCCACATTTTATGGTTTTCATAAATTCTTTTTTCATTCTTACTGACCTCTCATTTTAATTACACTGTACTTTTAATTGTACTTTCTTTTTGCTTTTATGTCAATAAATAGTTTTTCTATAAAAAATAAAAAACTTACATTAAATAGGCTTGACAGGTTAAAGTAAGAAAAGTAGTGTGCGAGGTGAAATTAAAAGAGTTATAAGAGCTTAATAACTATGGAACATACGCCTGAGGACTTAAAACGTAGAATATCTGCTGCAAAAAAGGCAGAAAGTACTAAAACAGGCATTAACCAAGCTGATGAGAATAAAGAAACGGTTATTCCATCAGGGGCAAGAATGGCAATGCGTGCTGCCACAGACATGGTCTCGGCTCTAGTCGTTGGTGGTTTCTTAGGTTATTGGCTAGATAAATGGCTTGATACAACGCCTTGGTTTATGATTATAATGTTTTTTTTAGGCTCTATTGCTGGCTTTGTAAACATATACAGATCACAAATGGGGCAAGATTATAAAGTTGGCTTTAAAAAAGAAGAAGACGATAAAACGGACAAAAAGTAATTTGAAGGAGAAGTAATCGTGGCAGGACCTCTTGCACAATTTGAAATACAAAGATGGATTCCAATTGAAATTAGTGGAATTGATTTGTCATTTACTCAAGAAGCATTTTGGATGGGAATGGCTATTCTTGCCACTACAGTTATAATGGTTGGTGGAATGTGGTCAAAATCAATGGTTCCAGGGCGTTTTCAAAACTTGCCTGAAATGTTTTATGAATTTATTTCTGGTGTCATTCGAGACTACTTAGGCAATAAAGAAGGCAAAAAATATTTTCCATTCGTTTTTACAATTTTTATGGTTGTACTAATGGGTAATTTACTAGGGCTACTACCCTACTCTTTCACCTATACAAGCCATATTATTGTGACGGGGGCTTTAGCTCTATTAGTATTTTTTATGGCGACGCTGATTGGTTTATTCCGTCATGGGCTACACTTCTTCTCACTATTCCTGCCTGCTGGTCTACCTGTTGCAATGGCTCCATTAATTGTATTGATTGAAGTTATTTCATATTTATCTAGACCTTTAAGCCTATCTGTACGTTTATTTGCCAATCTTGTGGCAGGACATACAATGTTAAAAGTTTTTGCAGGATTTAGCGTTTCCATGGGAATCATTTTAGGTGTTTTTCCTATGGTTATAAATGTTGCTCTACTTGGATTAGAGTTAATGATTGCCTTTATTCAGGCGTATGTTTTTGCAGTTCTTACCTGTATTTATTTAAGGGACGCAATTGAGTTGCACTAAGTAGAAAAAATTGCTATGAAGTGTTTGTAAAGAAAATGAAGATTAAAAAAAACAAAACTAGAAACTAAGAAAGGATATAAAAAAATGGAAGCAGAAGCTGCAAAACTTATTGGTGCGGGGCTTGCCGTAATCCCACTATTGGGCGTTGGCGTTGGTCTTGGTATTTTATTCGCGAGTATTATTGATGTGATGGGACGCAACCCATCCGCTGCAGAATCGGTTAAAGGTATTGGATTATTCTACTTTGCTCTTATTGAAGCAATTGGATTGTTTGCTCTTGTTATAGCTTTATTACTTCTTTTCGTATTTTAAAGAATCGATAAATATTAAGGGGTAAATAAATGAGTATAATAAAAAGATACAGTTATGCATTGGCTGCATTTATGATGGTATTATTGCCTTCATATGTCGCTTATGCTGGCGATACAAGCCATAGTGAAGAAGCTGGGGCTGGTGGTAATTTTCCACAATTCGATGTTAGCACCTACCCAAGTCAACTTTTTTGGCTGACTGTATCTTTTATTATTACTTATTTAATTCTTGCACACGTAGCTCTACCTAAGATTTCATATGTTCTAGAGCTACGCAATGCACAGCGTGAGGGAAACTTAGCAGAAGCTGAAAAATTAAATGAAGAAGCCTCTGTCTCTTTAAAAGAATATGAGCAAGTGATTGCAGGAGCTCACGATCAAGTACACACTATCTTGCAAGAAACTAAAGAAGATATTGTAGATTTACAAAACAAAGAATATACCAAATTTTACGATGGCACTCAGACTAAACTAGAAGTAGTTGAGAAAAACTTGCAGGACGCTATAGATGATGCCCTTACAGAGGTTGATAGTTATGCATCTGAACTTGCTCAATATGCGACAAAGCACCTATCTGGTGTTAGCATTTCTAAATCGGAAGCTACAAAAATTGTTTCTGTTGTTGCATCTAATAAAACAGGAGAATTAGCATGACAGGTGCAGAAGGTCACGTAGGTTTTTTTGCTGATGCCGCCAATTGGGTTGCAATTTCAACCGTTTTATTTGGTGTAGTACTGTATAAATATGCTCGTAAGCCATTCTTTAATTTACTCGATAACCGTACAGAAAAAATACGTGATGAATTAAATGAAGCTGAACGTTTGCGTGTTGAAGCTCAAGAATTATTAGCGAGCTACCAACGTCAACATCAAGATGCGTTGCAGGAGGCTGAACAAATTATTATTGGCGCTCAGAAAGAAGCAAATAATCTGAAAACTACAGCTGAGAAAGAATTACAGCAATCTATAGAGCGCAAGCATAAACAGTTTGAAGAACGTGTACAACGCATGGAACAAACAGCTATTGAGAATGTTCGTAATAAAATCATTGAATTATCCATGCAAGCAACAGAAAAGGCTCTAAAAGAAGCCGTTGCTAATAAAAAATCTTGTGCCGATGATTTAACAAATAAATCAATTGAATCACTTGCAGAAGGCATAAGCAAAGCCGCATAAACTCATAATCCTTTATTAAGGTTATTTAAAACATGCAATGCAATAAGTTTGCTAGAAAAATAATTTCGTATGTAGTTAGTATCTTCATACTAATATTAATAGCTACTTTTATCTATGCATCTCCAATTTTACCTATAGTTACCCAAAATATTGAAGAAAAGGGTGATGGCCTTATTGCTTCAAACTATGCGAGTGATTGGACAAAGAAACAAAACGATGCAACTGTAATTGAGCTTTTCACTTCACAGTCTTGTTCTTCATGCCCAAGAGCAGAAGCCTTACTTAGGAATTTATCTCAAGAAAGCAATACTTTAACTTTTGAGTTTCATGTAGATTATTGGAATGATTTTTCTGATATATTTGCAGGAACTTGGAAAGATCCATTTTCTAGTAACGAAGCAACTTTAAGGCAGGAAAAATATAACATTACATTAAGAGATAGTGAGAGAATGTACACGCCACAAGCCATAATAGATGGTTCTTTTGAGACATCTGGAGCAAATAGACCTAAAATTGAAAAAGCCATAGTTAATGCAATAGAAAAAAGAAAACAAAGTGGTAATGTTGCTATTATACCTTTAATTTCTTCAAATGGAGAACTCAACATTACTCTAAATAAAATCAGCCCATCAAAAGATGCCAAACTACTATTATTAAGATTCTTCAAACGTAGAGAGACTATTGTTAAATCTGGCGAAAACAAAGGTAAAAAACTCGCTAGTTATAATATAGTGAGCCATTGGTCTTTTTTGAAGAAATGGAACAGCAAAGTATTAACTTTTAAAACCCATATTCCAGCATTGCTTCAAGAGGAAAGTTGTGCTGTTATAATGCAAGATACTAAAACGCTAGAGATTTACGGTGCTGGGCTATGCCAGAAACAAGAATTAATATAATTAAAAACCACTAGAAAAAGGAACAAAAAATGAGACCATCAGAAAGAAACAATGACGAACTACGTAATATAGTAATTGAAACTAATGGTATCGTTAAGCATGCAGAAGGTGTTTGTATGATAAAGTCTGGGGATACTCATGTATTATGCACCGCAACAGTTGAAGACAAAATTCCACATTGGTTAAAAGGTAAAGGTGAAGGCTGGATTACAGCTGAATACGGCATGCTACCTCGCTCGACAGGTTCTAGAATGTCTCGTGAAGCAGCTAGGGGGAAACAATCTGGCAGAACCCAAGAAATTCAACGTTTAATTGGTCGCTCCTTGCGAGCTGTGGTTGACTTGAAGAAAATGCCAGATATTCAAATTATAATTGATTGTGATGTAATCCAAGCGGATGGTGGCACACGCACTGCAGCAATTACTGGGGCTTATATTGCGTTGCACCAAGCTTTTGAACATTTATTGTCAATTAAAGCAATAAAAGAAATGCCTTTAATTGATTCTGTGGCTGCTGTTTCTTGTGGGCTTTATAAGGGAGAGGCTGTACTTGATTTAGACTATGCAGAAGATAGCTCTGCTGAGGCTGATACTAACTTTGTTTTAACAGGCAAAGGTGGAATTGTTGAAGTTCAAGGCACAGCTGAGGATAAACCTTTTACTGAGGATCAATTCTTTGAATTAATGGCTTTAGCAAAAAAAGGTGTTACAGAACTAACAAATATACAAAACCAAATTTTAGAAACTTATAAAAGGGATGCAGCATGATAGATATAGCGATAAAAAAAGACTACGCTTTAGATGATACATTGATAGTAGCTACCCTTAATGAGGGTAAAGTTAAGGAAATCAATCAATTATTAAAAGGTAGAGTTCCAAATATAATATCTGGCTCAGAAGCTAATTTAGATGATGTTGAAGAAACTGGAGTAACTTTCCATGAAAATGCAGCCTTAAAAGCAGTTGCGGCAGTGAAAGCAACAGGTGAAATTTCACTTGCTGATGATAGTGGACTTGCCGTAGAAGCTTTAAATGGAGACCCTGGGATTTATTCTGCTCGTTGGGCTGAAGATGAAAATGGTAATAGGGATTTTTACAAAGCTATGGACTTAATATGGGATAAAATTAAAGATAAAGACGATCATAAAGCATATTTTATTACGGTATTGGCTTTAGCTTTTCCAGATGGACATATTGATTATATTGAAGGTCGAGTTTATGGCACTATTGTTTATCCTCCTAGAGGTGACAATGGTTTTGGCTATGATCCAATTTTTCAACCAGATGGCGAAACACGTACAATTGCTGAAATGACTACAGACGAAAAGCAAAATATAAGCCATAGATCAAAAGCTATAAAAGAATTTATCAATAAATGGTGTTAACCCCCTCACCCACAGCCGCAGGGTTTGGAATATATATTCATTGGCCTTTCTGCCTCGCCAAATGCCCTTATTGTGATTTCAATAGCCATGTTGCAGATAATATCAACCAAGATAATTGGTGCAATTCATTTATTAAAGAAATTGAATACCACTCTGAAAAAATTGAAAAAAAACAGGTTGTCACATCAATTTTCTTTGGTGGAGGCACACCGTCTTTAATGCCTCCAGAAACAGTTTCAGCCATAATTGAGGCCATTAAAAAATACTGGGTTGTTGCAACTGATGTTGAGATTACCCTAGAGGCAAACCCAACTTCCGTTGAAACTAATAAATTTAATAGCTTTGCCAAAGCTGGGATTAATCGAGTATCTATCGGCATTCAATCACTACGTGATGATAGCCTGAAATTTCTAGGGCGTGAGCATTCGGCTATTGAAGCTATAAATGCTTTAAATATTGCTCGTGATTATTTTAATCGTACTAGTTTTGATTTAATTTACGCTCGTCCAAATCAAACAATAAATGACTGGGAAGAAGAACTTGAGCAAGCCTTAGAATTGGCTCAAGGACATTTGTCACTATATCAATTAACAATCGAAAAAGGCACTCAATTTTATACGCTACATCAGCGAGGAGAATTAAAAACTCCTTCAGATGAAGAAAGTGGTCTGCTCTATGAAACAACTCAAAAAATAATGGAAAATGCTGGATATTCTGCATACGAAGTCTCTAACTATGCTCAAAAAGGTCACAAATCTCAGCATAATCTTGTATATTGGCGTTATGGTGACTATATCGGCATCGGCCCTGGAGCACATGGGCGTATCGCTATTAATGGAAATAAATATGCCACCAGAGCACACAAAGCCCCAAATATTTGGCAAGAACGTATATCAATGCATGGCACAGGAAATCATGATGATATATTGCTTACTCCAGAGGAAAGAGTAATGGAAATGGTTCTAATGGGATTGCGACTTTTTGAACCATTACTCTTTACTGAATTAAAACAGGAAAATAGTAACTTTAAAGCAATGATGAATTGGCAAGCCATTGAAAACTTAAAGGAAAATGGGTTGCTTGCAAAAAGACAAGATGCTTTGCAAACCACTATATATGGTAGACAACGGCTAGAATCCATACTTCCTGTTATATTTATATAGCTAGTGCCTTATCTGCAACATATGAGTCTTGAGCATTCTCACGGGTTGTAGTCACAAAACATAAGCCACTAAGGTTTATATCCAATTTTGCCAGTTCTGATAAATCTATAGGCATAAGTTTCACGCCAAAACTTTGTAGTTGTTGTTCTTCTGCTTCAAAACCTGTTGGCATTACCATTATATCATTGATAACAATACTATTTGAGATAATATCTTTTGCTTGCTCCAACACAATCTTCTTATATGGCATTACAGTATAATGTTTAGATAAAATCGAACTAACAGCTACGGTATCATTGCCCACATAGATTAAATGATCCTGTAAAAAAGTATCCATTTTTGATAAAGCATCGATAATTTGCACATCATATCCAGCCTCTGCAAGATAAAAAGCAAGCTGTGACGCACCTTCATAGTTAGTATTCTCAGTGATAGCAATTAAAAATGTGTCATCAATCCGTACAACATCTCTGCCGTCCATTGTTCCATGTTCTTCGATAAATTTTAAAATGTTATTACCCGCAAGAACACTAGCAATAGTACTATATGCTGCTTGTGCCGGATTATTATTCGCACGTCCTAAAATTGCTAAACGACCTGCAACCACGGCCAAAGAACCTAGTTTTCCTTCTGTACAAGGCAACAAAGAAAGTGTTGCACCTAAATTTCCAACAGTTTTGCATAGGTTGTTATATTGAACCATAGCTTGTGAAAAATCTGAAATACCTACATGGCTATCATTCTGCCAATAATTAGATAATTGTTTTTTTGTGAAGTGTTGTAAAGAAATGTGATAATGCGTCATGGTGTCCCCCGTGTTCGCTTTTTGTTCATTTTATGTAGCTTAATAATTACACTACGCTATGTTTTTTATTTGCTTGTGAAAAGACTATAACATGATTCTGCCATAAATAAAAGGTTTGGAAAAATTTTTATAATAAAACCTACAATTGCAAGCCTAGCATGAGGCGTATATTTTGCATAGCTTGAGTACTAGCCCCCTTCCCTAAATTGTCAAATGTTGCAAAAATATTGGCTTGACAGTCATTTTTTGTGTTCCATCCCTTAACGTGAATTTTCAAACCTGCCAAAGGCTCTGAATTTTTAGGGTTAGCATTTATTGATGCAAAATCTGCAAAATTTAATCTTTTATCACTTAAATCAAGAGGAACAATAGAAACTTTAGATTCTTTACTTTCGTAAGATGCTTTATAGACTTGCTGTATGTCCTCTAAACTTTTCTTAGATGATGCAAGGTTAAAGGCAATGCTTACCATCATGCCTCGTGGAGCATTAATAACATGAGGCAGAAAAATAGGGCTGTTTTTCAATCCTGAATATCTTTTTATTTCTTTTACATGTTTATGTTGTGCATTAATTGAAGATGCGGCAAAAACATTAGATACAGAAAACTCTTCATTTCCATCTTCAAACTTTTTTATAAGGCTTTTCCCACCACTACTATAACCTGCAACACCAAAAATAGCTATAGTCTCTCTTTTATCAATAATCCCAGCATCAATTAGAGGACGCAGGATAGCTATTGCTCCAGTAGCAAAACAACCTGGATTTGTAACAAAGCGAGCTTTACTGATTCTATCTGCTTGACCTTCATTCATTTCGGGAAAACCATAAACCCAACCTTTTTTAGTTCTGTTAATAGATGAGGTATCAAGAATACGGGTTTTTGTTCCCTCTAAAAGAGCCATTGTTTCTTTTGTAACATCATCATTAAGACAGAGCACAGATAAGTCAGCCTCTTCAAAAGCTGCTCGACGTTGTTTTTTATTTCTATGGTTTTTAATTGAGATAATTTCAATTTCACCCGATTTTTGCCATGGTTTTAATAGTTCTTTTAGCTCTAAACCAGTTGTTCCTGAAGCACCATCAATAAATATTTTATACATTGGGTTTTCCCAAGTTAGGATTAGGGTTTATTTTAGTTTCATATTTCTGGACAGAGCGCTGACAAACTTCATCAACCAATGTTTGCAAGGCTTTCTCACGATCCATTGTGTTATAAATAACGTTACACTTATTATCTAAGATAATGTTGCGCCTAACACCCGTATCATTTGCTAAAACAAAATCTGCACTCGTACTTTTTAAAAGGCTCTCTCCACGTTTGATTTGCTCATTTATCGTAGCCCCTGTCGTTGTTTTAAAAGCTATAAGCACAATATCTGGACGACTTTTCTTAATCTTCGAAACAATTTTATCCGAAGCTGTTAAAGTAAAAACATCTTGTTTTAAACTCCTAGACTGTAACCTTGTTGCATATTTACCTGACTTTACACTGCCTATCTGACCATCAAAATCAACAATAGCTGGATTAAAAAAAATTACTTTGCTTAAAGGGTTTTTGCTGATTTCATTAACTAAATCAGCAATATCTTCATTTGTCTCAAGCTTTGTTTTACCAGCACTAGCCATTTTTGTTAGGTGAAGCTGTGAATTTAAACCTTTAGACTTTAGTAAAACATCTATTTTCCTAGCCGTACTTCCGTATGCAGTAGCAGTTAATGCAAAATGTGACCTAACATGGCTTACCGTTCCACCGCCTATGACATGATATACTTGCTCTGTCTGCTTTTTAGCCATTAATTTTCTCCATATATGATTAATAGTTAAGCATACTCTCAGCTTTCTGTAAATACAATTATAGTGCAATTATTTTAGAAATGGTTCACACCCAGTATAATTATATGCAAAAAAAACTTGACAAGCATATTTAATTATGCAATTGTATTTAACGAAATTAAATCAGGGAGATTAAACATGACTAAAAGAAAACAAGATGCCCAATATGCCTATGACCGTTTTATGTATTTAGCTGAACAGGATTCGCTAACAAGGAGTTTTCAAGATGTAACACAATACGATGATGATGAATGGCATGATGGTCAAGAAGAATTAGAAGATATTGTTTCTGCCTCAAATAGCTACATACATAAGGCTGACGAAGTTATAGCACGATATGGCAATAAAACTGATGAGGCTTTAGCCGCAAAAACAGTTAAAAGCCATGCTAAAATCTTAAAAACTTTTGCAAATGAAAAACTTAAAATTAAAGATTGGGCTATTCATGCTGAAGAGTTAACATTTGTTGCAGCATACCAAGATAAATGTTCATATTTCTTTAGATTATTAGAAGTAAAAGAAGCGCATAAAGCTACAAAGAAAATGTGACCTTATTGTCTATAGATAAAATTTAACTACTATAAAAACTATATACTGTTAGTTTCTAACGCAATTTTGAAGGTAAGAAGCCCTCTGCGATGTAGGTGTGTTACTATCGAAACAATCTGTCATGTATGTTTCAGGATCATAGCCTTCAAAAGATGCAATCATAGTATCAATGGAGCATACCTGAGCGACACTCAAAAAGTTCTGCCAATCTTCTTGAGTGATAACTGTTTCAACTGTCGTATCTTGTAAAGTTTCCACTGGTTCTGATGCCACCGATGCACCTCCTGATAAACCAACAACAGCTCCAAATGCAATCATAGTAAGTCCTTGTTTGAGCTTCATATTATATACCTCCACTATAAATTTAAGATTTGTTAGTTGGCAACACAGCCTCATTTGCAGACTATATCAATGACTATTTAAATGGAAAAAAGGTGAACTCTAGCTTGAGGTTTTTTACCACAATAATTATAGAAAAATTTACGAGCAACAATTCGAGCTTTCTCTATAATCTGATCCTCATTACTAGATTTTGGAAGAGATTCTATCGCTTGAGTAACTGCCTTAGAGACTTGCTCTAGAACTATAGCCCCTTCTCTGCTTTTTTCATCAACCAGACCAAGGGCAGTAATCATTGGCTCTGCCTGTAGATTGCCTGAGCTATCCAAAACAAGGCTTACGACCACCGCTCCATTAAAGGCAATACGCCTCCTAACATTCAAAGCTTCGTCATGAATAGGACGTATAAGACCTGACTCCATCGCCAAAAGTCCATGTGGCACTTCATCAATTATTGACACTCCAACCTCGGGGCATAAATGATAAACACTACCAACACGCCCTGTAATTATATGCTCAACACCACAATCTTTAGCGATTTGTGCATTATGATCCATTTGCATTGCCTCACCATGTACGGGAATAGCAATTTTTGGCTTTGTCCAATCATAAAGTGATTTAATCTCATCTTGACATGGGTGTCCTGATACGTGAACTAAGAAATCTTTTCGAGTTTTATTTGTAATTACTTCAACTCCCATTTCCCAAAAATACCCTAGCATACGATCGATACTAACTTCATTTCCAGGAATACGTAGAGCTGAAAACACCAAAAGATCACCTTTTTGAGGTTTAATAGTTCTATGCTCACCTCTTGCTATGCGAGCCAATGCAGCCCTAGACTCTCCCTGCGAACCTGTACAAACAATTACAGATTTCCCACGAGGAAGCTTCATAGCCTCGCCCTCATCTAAAAAATCATCTAAATCTGATAAATATCCACATGATCTAGCAACTCCTGAGCCCCTCCATAAAGAACGCCCTGACAAAGCAATCTCTCTACCATTATCTATAGCAGCTCTTGCGATACTATCAACTCTTGCGGTATTTGAGGCAAATGCAGCTACAAAAATTCGACTATCAGGGTATTCAGAGAATAACTTAGTCAGATTGTTGCGGACAGTAAGCTCAGAGCCTGAATGCCCTGCAATCATAGCATTAGTTGAATCCCCAATTACCGCCAATGCTCCACCATTATCACCTAAGGCACGCAACTCAGCTTCATCAGTAACATGGCTAATGCAAGGGTTTGCATCAAGTTTCCAATCACCTGTATGTAGAACGGGCGGAAGCTCCCCTGCTGTGATAGCCAAAGATTGTGCCTCTGGTATTGAATGAGCCATACAAATCATTTTAATATGAAACGGATCTAAATCTGTAATTTCACCACCTACAGGCACTACATGTAATGGTACTTTATTTCCCCAATCATAGGCTGAAAATTTGGAGCGCAGCATTCCTGCTGCAAATTGAGTTGCATATATAGGGCATTTTAACGATGGCCACAAATACTCTAAAGCACCAATATGGTCTTCATGAGCATGAGTTACTATACATGCCAACAAATTATCCTTTTCAGCATATAAGAACTCTAAATCTGGCAATAATATATCAATACTAGGCAATGTTTCATCAGGGAACCCCATACCGCAGTCAACTAATATCCACTTACCATTATAACCATATAGAGTAGCGTTAGCCCCAAAAATACCGCAACCACCTAAAGGCAGAAAATATAATTGATCTTGTTTATTTTGGTTGTTCTTCATGTGAAAAACACCTCCCCTGAGGTTACATGTGTTATAGAGCCATCACTATCTTTTAACAACAATGCACCATTATCATCTATTCCCGCAAAAATCCCATTCATATTATTATTTTGCAATCGCACATTAATATGCTTGCCTATACCACATGCTTTTTCAAGCCACTTATTTTTCACAGCTAAAAAGCCTTTTTTTTCAAAGGTTTTTTGCATTTTCTTAAAGCTAAAAATAAAGCTATCTAGCATGGTTTTAGTCTCTATCAATTGATTGAGTTCATGATTTAGATTTGTTGCATAATCAGGTGAACTGATTAAATTTACCCCAACACCAATAATTAAATATATCTCGCCATTTCGCTCTTCTGTCTCTAATAAAATTCCAGCTAATTTCTTTTTATTAATCAATACATCATTCGGCCATTTTAATGATATACCTGAAACTCCATTCTCACTAACGCTTTGAATTGCAGCTTCCAAAGCCACAGCGGTTAGAAAAGCATACTGTCCAGCAACTTCAAAGCTAGAAACTTGGCAAACTAAAGACATGTAAAGATTACCTTTTGGAGATACCCAATCATTGCCATACCGACCCCGCCCACCAGTTTGTTCGGCAGCAATAATAACTGAGCCATGCTCTAAATACTCTCGAGCTTTTATATTGGTACTATCTATAGATTCATAAAAGAAGTAATTAAGATTATCTGGAAGCAACATCATAAAAACAACAAGCTATCTACGGCATAGTGAATGGCTTCAACTATTGGCCAAGCTATAGTAATAAATACTACTGCAAAAAAAGCAGAAGCTCGCATAACAAAGTTAGAACCAGAATCTTCAACATTATCAAGCTGTTCGGTGGCACTATCAAAGTACATAACTTTAATAATGCGTAAGTAATAATAAGCTGCAATAACACTTGTTAAAACCCCAACGATAGCTAGAGTATACATTCCTTCAGCCATAGCGGCTTGAAATACAAATAACTTACCAAAAAAGCCTGCCAACGGTGGTATTCCGGCCATTGAGAACATCAAAACCGCCATGCATAAAGCCATTAAAGGTTTATATTGAGCCAAACCTGCAAGGTCATCAATGGTTTCAACTTGCATGTTTTTACGCACCATTAATAAAATAATGGCAAAAACACCTGCTGTAGTGAACATGTAAATCATCATATAAACTAATAAGCCTTGAACTCCTGCAGAGCTTGCTGCCGTTAAGCCAATCAAAGCATAGCCCATATGACCAATAGAGCTGTAAGCCATCAAACGTTTAATATTAGTTTGCACAATAGCTGCCATACTACCAACAATCATTGAGCCCATAGCAACCAGCATTAACACTTGTTGCCATTGCTCAGCTATTCCACCAAAAGCACTCATGCTAACTCTAATTAATAGACCTATCGCAGCTATTTTAGGAACTACAGCAAAGAATGCTGTCACTGATGATGGAGCTCCCTCATAGACATCAGGACTCCACATGTGGAACGGCACAGCTGAAATTTTAAATAATAAACCAACTAAAATAAACACTAGACCAACGACAACTCCTGCTACGGGCGTTGCCTCTAACGCAAACACCTCAGCCAACCCAATAAAGTTCGTTGTGCCTGCAAAGCCATAAACCATTGAGCAACCATATAATAACAAGCCAGATGATAATGCTCCTAAAACAAAATACTTTAGCCCTGCTTCCGAGGATTTTAAATTGTCTCTATTAAATGCAGCAAGCACATATAATGGCAAGCTTTGAAGCTCTAATCCCATATATAAAGATATCAAATCATTAGCTGACAACATCACCATCATTCCCAATGTTGAGAATAAAATCAAAATTGGATATTCAAATCGAGCTATTTTTTCTCTCTGCATATAGGTTATTGACATTAAAAGAACTAAAGAAGCTCCTGCTAATACTAGTAATTTCATAAAGACAGCAAATGGTTCTGTTACAAACATACCACCAAACGTTATACTTACGCCCTGAGGAAAACGCAGTAATATTGCTCCAACAGTTATACAAGTAAGTACGACATACCATGATACAATGCGATAACTCTTATTACCTTGCGAGACAGCAAATATCAATAAAACCATCCCCATTAAAGCCATAATAATTTCTGGCATCACAGGAATAATATTAAATGTTTGTAAATCAATCATTGGATATCACCTTTTTGTTTTTCTTCTTTTTCTGCACGCTCTAAACCTTGGTCATGATAGGTAATCGTCTTTTTTATAGCTGGTGCAACAGTATTTAGAACAGTTGAAGGATATATCCCCATCCATAAAACCAGAACAATCATAGGTAAGAAGATAGTAATTTCACGTTTATCAAGATCTAGCATTTTTTTAACATCATCTTTGTCAAGAGGCCCAAAGACCACAGCACGATAGAGGTATAGCATATATGCAGCTCCTAGCACGACACCTGTTGAGGCTAAAGTAGCAACTATTGTGTTCACTTGGAAAGCTCCCAGTAAAGATAAAAACTCACCGACAAAACCGCTAGTTCCAGGTAGTCCAACCGATGCCAACATAAAGACCATAAATACAGTTGCGTATTTAGGCATATTATTAACTAAACCACCATATCGTCCTATATTTCGTGTGTGCAGGCGGTCATATACAACACCAACACATAAGAATAAAGCTGCGGAGACTATACCATGTGATAACATTTGAAATACTGCTCCCTCCATTCCTTGCTCAGTCAAAGTAAAAATCCCCAAGGTTACAAATCCCATATGAGCGACTGATGAGTATGCAATCAACTTTTTCATATCTGTTTGAACTAAAGCAATCAAGGAAGTGTAAATAATAGCAACGACACTTAGCCCATAAATAAGCCACGTAAATTCCATCGTTGCCACAGGAAACATTGGAACAGAAAATCTTAAAAATCCGTAACCACCCATTTTCAGCAATACACCAGCTAAAATAACAGAGCCAGCTGTTGGAGCTTCAACATGGGCATCAGGAAGCCAAGTATGTACAGGCCACATAGGCATTTTCACAGCAAATGAGGCAAAGAATGCCAGCCAAAGCCATGTTTGCATTTGTATGGGAAAATTAGTATTTAGTAAAACTGTAATATCAGATGTTTCTGCATGTAGGTACATTGCCAATATAGCAAGTAACATTAAAACTGAACCAAGCAGAGTATAAAGAAAGAATTTAAACGATGAATAAACTCTACGAGGCCCACCCCAAACTCCAATAATTATAAACATTGGAATTAATACGCCCTCAAAGAAAACGTAAAACAAGACAATGTCTAATGAACAAAACATTCCTATCATCATTGTCTCTAAAATTAGAAATGCAATCATGAATTCTTTGACATTTTTCTTAATCGAATTCCAACTAGCCAAAAGACAAACAGGAGTTAAAAAAGTAGATAACAATACAAATAATACAGAAATTCCGTCTACACCCATTTTATAAGATATATTTAAACTCGGAAACCATCTAAATGTTTCTATTAACTGAAAATCTCCATTTTCTGGTTTAAACAAAGAATACATAAATAACGAAGCACCAAATGTAAATACAGATACAAATAAAGCCGCAGTTTTTGCACTTCTGTCTATATATTCTTGTTTTGCTCCATTAATAAAAAATATAAATAACGCACCTAAAAGTGGCAAAAATGTTATCAAAGATAATATTGGGAATGTATTCACTTGCTTATATCCTCTACCAATAAAATTTAAATAAATATAATGTTAACAATGCAACAACACCAATTAACATTGCGAAAGCATAATGATAAATATAGCCCGTTTCCATTCGTCCAACAGTTTTAGAGCTAACATTAACCGTAGCGGATACACCATCAGGGCCAAGCGGATCAATTACACCTTCATCTCCTCGCTTCCAAAAAACTCTACCTAAAGCAATTAATGGACGAACAATTAATGCGTCATAAATTTCATCAAAGTACCACTTATTAAAGAACAAGCTATGTATTGGAGAAAATATTTTTGCAATATGAGTAGGGATTGTTTTTGCCACTACATATAATATATAAGCTAAAAATATTCCTATAATAGCCACAAATACTGGCATTTGAGCAACCCAGCTAGGCGCATGATGTGCAGCTTCAATCGTATCATTATGCTCTAAAACAAAAAGACTATTTTGCCAGAAATCTATTCTATGCTCTCCAATGAAATATGGAGCAAACGCAACCCCAGCAAATAATGCCCCTGTTGCAAGAGCAGCTAAAGGTATCTGCATAACAAGTGGAGATTCATGGATGTGGGCAATAACCTTATCATCAGCTCTACTTTTACCATGAAAAGTCATAAATAATAATCGCCATGAATAGAAAGCTGTTAAAAATGCCGCTGTGATTCCACACCAGAATGCAAATTCTCCAAACCACGAATGATCCGCAAAAGCCGCCTCTAATATTAAATCTTTTGAATAGTAGCCCGCAAACCAAGGTAGTCCCGCAAGAGCCAAATTACCAATCCACATCATAATGTAGGTCATAGGAATTTTTTTCCAGATTCCCCCCATTTTACGCATATCTTGTTCATCTGACATTGCATGAATGACAGAGCCTGCACCAAGAAATAATAAAGCTTTGAAAAATGCATGTGTAAATAAATGGAACATTGCTGCACCATAAGCCGAGACTCCCAAAGCAAAGAACATATAGCCTAGCTGGCTCATGGTTGAATAAGCAATAACCCGCTTAATATCAAATTGAGTGACGGCAATAGTTGCTGCTATCAATGCAGTTAATGCTCCAACTACAGTCACAGCCATTTGTACCATAGGTGCGTATTCAAATAACGGTGACATTCTAGCAACAAGGAAAACACCTGCTGTAACCATTGTTGCCGCATGAATTAATGCAGATACTGGCGTTGGCCCTTCCATTGCATCTGGTAGCCACGTATGTAAGCCTAACTGAGCTGACTTCCCCATAGCACCAATAAACAACAATCCACAAGCCAAAGACAGAGCATGAAATTCATAACCTAAAAATAAGAAGCTTGCATTTGAAGCATCACCAGCTGCCGAGAAAATAGCATCAAATTGGATACTACCAAAAATAACAAATATAGTCATGATACCCAAAGCTAAACCAAAATCACCAACACGATTAACTATAAATGCTTTAATTGCAGCCTTATTTGCACTTGGTTTATGATTCCAAAAACCAATCAATAAATACGAAGCAAGCCCCACACCTTCCCAGCCAAAGAATAATTGTAGTAAATTATCAGAGGTTACTAGCATCAACATAGCAAATGTAAATAGGCTTAAATATGACATGAAGCGAGCTTTACATTTATCATGGCTCATATAACCAACAGAATATATATGAACAGAGGCCGAAACTACATTAACTACAAAAAGCATTACAGCTGAAAGAGCATCAAATCGTAGTGACCAAGCTACATCTAAAGTGCCAGAAGATATCCATTTAAACAATTCAATCGTAACACTATCATTACCGAGAATAGCTACATCACGGAAGATTTTCATTGAAATCAATGCTGCTACTATCATAAATAGACAGGTGATAAATTGTGCGCCACGATCTGTAATACTGCGGCCGAATAGACCTGCAATAATAGCACCTAAAAGTGGCAATCCAATGGCTAAAACTTCAATTTGCATTAAACTATCCTTTCATCGCTCTAATATCTTCAACAGCAATAGAGCCTTTATTGCGGAAGAAAGTTATTAGAATAGCAAGCCCAATAGCTGCCTCTGCGGCGGCTACCGTCAAAATAAACATAGCAAAAACCTGTCCTGTTAAGTCTTGTAAATATGAAGAAAAAGTCACCATATTTATAACAACAGATAATAAAATCAGCTCAATTGACATTAAAATGACAATCATATTGCGTTTATTCAAAAATATACCAAAGACACCTAAAACAAATAAAATAGCTGACACTGTTAAGTAATGAGCCATACCTATATTCAGTAATTGTTCGTATTCTGCCATAATTACTGCACCCCTTTACCAAATCCAACATGTTTTACTTCAATTACATCAGAGCGTTCTCTTGACACTTGTTCAGAGATAGTTTGCTTACGAACCCCCTTACGTGAACGCAAAGTAAGAACGATAGCTCCAATCATCGCAACCAATAAAATCAACCCTGACAACTGAAATAAATAAACATTATTAGTATATAATATCTCTCCTAAAGCATGAGTATTACTAATTTCAGAGTCTTCCGCCAATATTGGAGCAAGCCTTTGATGTACGGCATATTTAGAAATGTCCCAAGACGTATAAAGCCATATTAACTCACCTAAAAGTGTAAACCCGACTAACGCACCAACAGGCATATATTTTACTAAGCCAGTTTTTACATTACTCTGACCAATATTTAACATCATCACGACAAATAAGAACAATACAGCTACTGCCCCGACATAAACAATCACTAGTATCATTGCAATAAATTCAGCTCCCAGCAAAATAAATAATCCAGCAGCATTAAAGAATGCTAAAATCAAAAATAATACTGCATATACTGGATTACGAGCCGTTATAACCATTAAAGCACTCATAATTAAAATAGTTGCAAACATATAAAAAGCTAAAGCTTCAATCATTTTATAATTCCTTGTCCTTCTTGTCTTAACTTAGCGATGCTCCGCATCTGTTTCTATATTTCTAGCTATTTGTGCTTCCCATCTATCACCATTAGCTAATAATTTTTCTTTATCATAGTAAAGCTCTTCTCTTGTCTCCGTGGCAAATTCAAAATTAGGCCCTTCCACGATGGCATCTACAGGACAGGCCTCCTGACACAGGCCACAATAAATACATTTTGTCATATCTATATCATATCTGGTAGTACGGCGACTACCATCTTCCCTAGGCTCTGCCTCAATTGTAATTGCCAATGCAGGGCAAACAGCCTCACATAATTTACAAGCAATACACCGTTCTTCACCATTTGGATAACGACGCAAAGCATGTTCACCTCTGAACCTTGGGCTAATTGGCCCTTTTTCAAATGGGTAATTTATAGTTACTTTTGGCTTAAACATATATTTAAATGTTAAAGCAAAGCCACGGATTAATTCCGTCAATAAAAAACCACGTGTAATTCTATCTAATAATGCCATATTAAAAAATCTCCTATAACACTGGCAATGTGTTTGTTCCAACAAGAATTCCAGCTACCAATACAACCCATAACAAAGAAAAAGGTAGGAATACTTTCCAGCCTAAACGCATCAATTGATCATATCTATAACGTGGCAGTGTTGCCCTTGCCCATATAAATACAAATAAAATAGTTGAAACCTTAAAACCAAACCAAATTATTCCTGGTACCCAACTCAACCATGAAATCTCAATACCAAGTGGAGGCAACCAGCCACCCATAAATAACACAACTGTAAGACAGCTCATTAAAATCATATTTGCATACTCACCTAAAAAGAACAAAGCAAATGTCATTGATGAGTATTCTACATTATAGCCACCACATAGCTCTGATTCTCCTTCAGGCAAATCAAACGGAGTTCTATTAGTCTCCGCCAAGATAGACACAATAAAGATAATAAACATAGGAAATAAAAGCATATCCATCCAAAAAGGACGCTCTGCCAATACTATATCACTAAGATTTAAAGAGCCTGTAGTCAGCAAAACTGTAACCATTACAAAGCCAATTGATACTTCATATGATACCATTTGTGCAGCAGAACGTAGCCCTCCCAAAAATGCATATCTAGAATTAGATGCCCAACCTGCCATCAAAATTCCGTAAACACCCAAAGAAGAAATAGCAAATAAATACAAGATACCAACATTGATATTTGCAAGCACCATACCCTCGTCAAATGGAATAACTGCCCAAGCCAAGAGGCTAAGTATAAATGTTAATATTGGAGCAACCACAAACACAACTTTATTAGATTTACTAGGTAGAATAGTTTCTTTTGAGAAAAGTTTTAAACCATCTGCCAATGGCTGCAACAAACCAAACGGCCCAACCATCATAGGACCTTGCCTAAGATGCATTGCCGCCATTACTTTACGCTCTGCATAGGTTAGATAAGCAACTGCACCAAGTAATGGTAAAACAATTGATAAAATCTTTACCAAAGTATAAAAGAGAGGGTTACTAACTATAAAATTAACTATAAAATCAACCATTTACCCGCCTTTTCTTAATGTTAGCAGAGAAAAAAGCGTCTGTGCATTCTTGCATAGTTCCAGAGGCTCGACATATTACATTTGTCTGATAAAAATCAGCCATAGGAAGTTTAAACGGCACTTTATTAACTGAAATATCACTCGCTATAACTTTATTCCATGGCTGAGCAATAACCTCATCTACGTGATTAAATAAGTCATTTTCTTGTACCATACGTTCACGCAACTCTAATAAATTATCATAAGGTAGTGGACGACCTAAATAAGCGGATAGTGAACGCAATATTGTCCAATCTTCTTTTGCATCACCCACAGGGAATGTTGCTTTACGTGCAATTTGAACTCTACCCTCAGTATTAATATAAGTAGCATTTTTTTCTGTATATGCAACTGATGGCAAAACCACATCTGCGTGTGCTGCACCTTTATCTCCATGGTGACCTTGATAAATAACAAAAGTATCATCGCCTAGTTTATCGAAAGGCAAATCATCAGCCCCCATAACATATAAAATATCTAAATTACCTTTGCTCGAAGCCTTAACAATACCGTCAAGATCATGCCCACCATTCTCTAATTTTGGTGTGAAGCCAAGTGCTAAAGCCCCCATACGAGATGCTGACATATGCAGAAGATTAAAGCCATTCCAATCATCTTGTATCATATTGTAATGCTCTGCAAACTCGCATGCCAACGCATGCACAGCAAGTCCATCATTACGCATAGTAGCACCAGTACCTAAAATCAACATTGGTTTTTTGGCATTTTTTAAGGTTTCATCAAAATCATGTTTACCTGCAATTAAATCCTGCAAAGTTTCAGAGCCTGTACCTAAATGAACATAGGGATAATTCACATCAATATGAGAGCCAATAACCGCAACTTTTACTTTGTTATCTCGCCAATTTTTATAAATACGAGCGTTAAGCATTGCCGCTTCCAACCTAGGGTTAGTGCCAATTAAAATAATTAAATCAGCGTCCTCAACTCCAGCAATACTAGTATTAAAATTATAACCAGATGGAATATATGGATTAAATTTAGAGCCATCACTGCGACACTCTAAATGTGGCGAACCTAATAAATGCATAACATCTTTTAAAGCCATGATAGATTCACAGTCACATAAATCGCCCACTACCGCAGCAATCTTACTACCATCTGTTACTTTTATTTTTGCTGATATCGCTTCAAATGCATCATTCCAACTTACAGGTTTTAGCTTGCCTTTTGAGTTCTTTAAATAAGGTTTATCTAATCGTCCCATTTTAAGACCATCACAAGCGTGGCGAGTCTTATCAGAAATCCATTCTTCATTTACATCTTCATGTAAGCGTGGCAATACTCGCAACACTTCATTTCCACGGCTATCCACACGAATATTAGAACCAACTGCGTCCATCACATCAATAGTTTCTGTTTTAGTTAACTCCCAAGGGCGAGCCTTAAATGCATATGGCTTAGAAGTTAATGCTCCAACAGGGCATACATCAACCAAATTACCTGATAATTCTGAAGTAATCATTTGCTCAACATATGTACCAATTTCTAAGTGTTCCCCACGGTTTAGAACGCCTAGTTCTTCAATTCCTGCGACCTCTTCACCAAAACGTACACAACGCGTACAGTGAATACAGCGTGTCATAGTTGTTTTAACTAAAGGCCCTAAGTCTTTATTTTTTACAGAGCGTTTATTATCAAGAAAACGACTACGATCAAAGCCATAGGCTACAGATTGATCTTGTAAATCGCATTCCCCACCTTGATCACAAATAGGGCAGTCTAATGGGTGATTGATCAACATCATTTCCATCACACCTTTTTGTGCCGTTTTAACCTTTTCAGATTTTGTATGAACTTTCATATCTTCACCGCATGGTGCAGTACAGCTTGCGGCAAGTTTTGGAGCTCCCTCAACCTCCATCAAACACATACGACAATTACCAGCAACTGATAAACGATCATGATAGCAAAAACGAGGCACTTCAATACCTAATTGTTCAGCTGCTTGTAGCAATGAAGTTCCAGCCTCTACTGTTACTTCCATGTCATCAATCGTTAATTTAGGCATTAAATCTTACTCCTTTTAAGCCACCAATGTTTTTCTATATTCTACAATACGGCGTTCAATCTCACTACGGAAATGACGAACTAAACCCTGCACTGGCCAAACAGCCGCCTCACCCAATGCACAAATTGTATTTCCTTCAATTTCGGAGCAAACATCTAGCATTACATCAATGTCTTCGATCAATGCCTCGCCACGAGTCATACGTTTCATTTGCTCCCAAAGCCAACCAGTACCCTCACGACAAGGCGTACACTGACCGCAACTTTCATGCGAATAAAATTGTGACAAACGTGTAATTGCTTGCACAATATCGGTTGATTTATCCATAACAATAACGCCTGCTGTCCCTAAACCAGATTGTACTTCACGCAAGCTATCAAAATCCATCTCAACAGTATCACAAATACTCTTAGGCAACATTGGAGTAGATGATCCCCCTGGTATCACCGCTAAAAGGTTATCCCAGCCGCCTCTAACACCGCCTGCATGTTTTTCTATCAGCTCTCGCAGGGGAATACCGAGCTCTTCTTCAACATTACACGGCCTATTAACATGACCAGAGATACAAAATAACTTAGTTCCATGATTTCTTTCATTGCCAAAAGATGAGAACCAATCACCACCACGACGTAATATCTCTCCGACAGAGGCAATAGTTTCAACGTTATTAACTGTTGTTGGGCAAGAATAAAGTCCTGCCATTGCAGGAAATGGAGGCTTGTTCCTAGGCATGCCTTTCTTACCTTCTAAAGAATTTAATAAGGCACTTTCTTCACCACAAATATATGCTCCAGCACCTCTATGGACATAAAGATCAAAATCCCAGCCAGTTTTACAAGCATTTTTACCGATTAGACCAGCCTCATAAGCTTCATCAATGGCTTTTTGCATGGCTACGGCTTCATTATAAAATTCACCACGAATATAAATATATGAAGCTTTTGCTCCCATCGCAAAACTAGCCAGCAATGCACCCTCAACTAATTTATGAGGATCATGTCTTAAAATATCACGATCTTTGCATGTTCCAGGTTCAGATTCATCTGCATTAATTACAAGATATTGAGGACGATCACCTTCTTTTGGCATAAATGACCATTTTAAACCAGTAGGAAACCCTGCTCCACCACGACCACGCAAGCCAGACTTTTTAACTTCATCAATAATCCACTCTCTGCCTTTAGCTATAAGTTTTTTTGTACCGTCCCAATCACCACGTTTTTTAGCCGCAGCTAAGTTTGGACTTTCCCAGCCATAGAGATTTGTAAAAATGCGGTCTTTATCTGCAAGCATTTATTTATCCTCTTCGATTTCTGCCATTTTTATTTTAGCTTTTTTAGCATGGCTTTCTAAAGTCGTAGGCCCTGCTTCCGCACATGAACCTGTTCTACCAGTTTGCGAGCCTACAGTAATATCATCACCTGTTTTTAAATGCTCAAGCAATTCAATCATATTTTCTGCCGTTAAATCTTCATAGTAATCGTCATTTACCTGTATCATTGGTGCATTTACACAAGCACCAAGACATTCAACTTCAACCAATGTGAATTTTCCATCTTTAGATGTTTCACCAACTTTAATACCAAGGTGATCTTCACAAGCCTTAACAATATCAGCCGAGCCACAAAGCCAGCAAGGTGTTGTAGTGCATAGCTGAATTAGATACTCGCCAACTGGTTTTAAATTATACATTGTATAAAATGTTGCAACTTCAAATACTTTAATCCGTGGCATTTCTAAAATGCGAGCAATTTCTTCCATTGCCACCTCAGGAATCCAGTTTTGATGTTGCCTCTGCACCAAGTCAAGTAAAGGCATAACTGCACTAGCCTTCTGATTAGATGGATATTTAGCCAATATTTTTTCAATTTTATCTAAGTTAGCCTTAGAAAATTTAAAGCTTTTAGGCTGTTCTATTTTTTTTATTGCTACACTACCCATTTTTTCACTCTATTAATTATCTATCAATTTCACCAAAAACCACGTCCATTGAGCCAATAACCGCAACAGCATCTGCCAACATATGCCCTTTAGACATTAACTCCATTGCTTGCAAATGAGCGAATCCTGGTGCTCGTATATGACAACGATATGGCTTACTGCTGCCATCTGCGACTAAATAAACTCCAAATTCTCCTTTAGGGGCTTCAATCGCAGCATATGTCTCACCTTCAGGTACATTAAAGCCTTCTGTATATAGTTTAAAGTGATGAATCATAGCCTCCATAGAAGTTTTCATGTCAGCTCGTTTTGGAGGGGCAACCTTATGGTCATCAACCATGACCTCACCTTTAGGCATGCCATCAATTGCTTGCTTCATTAATTCGGCTGATTGTCTCATTTCCTCTATACGAACTAAATAACGTGCATAACAATCCCCTGTTTTACCAACAGGAATATCAAACCGCATGCGGTCATAAACCTCATATGGTTGAGATTTTCTTAAATCCCAAGCTACGCCAGAACCTCTAAGCATTGGTCCTGTAAAGCCCCATTCAATCGCATCTTTCTTAGAGACAACTCCAATATCAACTGTGCGTTGCTTAAAAATCCTATTTTCAGTTAGAAGCCCCTCTAAGTCATCAATAAATTTTGGGAATTCTTCAGCAAAATAGTACATATCCTCAGCAAGTCCATCAGGCATATCTTGATGTACTCCACCTGTCCTAAAATAATTAGCATGCAATCTTGCACCGCTAACACGCTCATAGAATTCCATGCCTTTTTCACGCTCTTCAAATCCCCAAAGAGCAGGCGTGATAGCCCCAACATCTAAAGCAAAAGTAGTAATATTTAATATATGATTTAAAATACGACCTAATTCAGAAAACAACACTCTAATATATTGAGCTCTTTCAGGTACTTTAATACCTAAAAGGTTTTCAGTAGCTAAAACAAAAGCATGCTCTTGATTCATAGGAGCAACATAATCCAAACGATCAAAATAAGGCATTGCCTGCATATATGTTTTGTATTCAATCAGTTTCTCAGTTCCCCTATGCAATAACCCAATATGAGGGTCAGCACGCTCTACTATTTCGCCGTCCATTTCCAAGACTAGGCGTAGTACTCCATGTGCCGCAGGGTGTTGAGGGCCAAAATTTATTGTAAATGGTTTAATTTGTGTTTGCTCTGAAACAGACACTGTATTTTCTTTTTTTGCTACCATTATTCACTACTCCCCATAAACTGAGGTTTTGTATCTTTTTTACTGCCTGATTGCTGCATATCAGACATTTCTTCCCAAGGACTAGTATAATCAAAGTTACGAAAATCCTGCATTAGCTCCACAGGTTCGTACACTACTTTTTTTAGCTTTTCATCATACTTAGTTTCAACAAAACCAGTTAAAGGAAAGTCTTTTCTAAGTGGGTGACCATCAAAACCATAATCAGTCAAAATTCTTCTTAAATCAGGGTGATTATCAAAGAAAATACCAAACATGTCCCAAGCTTCCCTCTCGAACCAGCTAGCTACTGAAAAAATGCCTGAAATTGTCTCTACAGGAATATCCTCACCCGTTGTTATCCTAACTCTAATACGATTATTATGTTTCAAGCTAAGTAAATGATAGACGACTTCGAATCTCTCATCTCTCTCTGGGTAATCTACTCCGCAAATATCAATTAATTGTTTAAAAGCGCATTGTTTATCATCTTTTAAAAATGCCATAAGCTCTTTTAACTTGGTTCTATTAGCATGCAAAACTAGCTCTGCTTTACCGTCAATATTAACTTTCATCACAATAGCACTACCTAGTGATTTTTTTATATATTGCCCCAACTCTTTTAGGGCTTTAGTGCTATTCTTTGCCATGCTTAATTCCTTTACCCACGAATAATTCGACCTGAGCCCTCACGTTGTATCTTTTTTTGTAATTGCAATATTCCATACACCAAAGCTTCCGCAGTAGGTGGGCAACCTGGTACATAAATATCAACAGGTAAAATACGATCACAACCACGCACAACCGAATAAGAATAATGATAATATCCACCACCATTAGCACATGAGCCCATAGAAATAACCCATCTAGGCTCTGCCATTTGATCGTATACTTTACGTATAGCAGGAGCCATTTTGTTTGTAAGAGTTCCTGCAACAATTATAACATCGGATTGACGAGGACTAGGTCTTGGAATTACTCCGAATCTATCAAGGTCATAGCGACTCATATAACTATGAATCATTTCTACAGCACAACATGCCAAGCCAAACGTCATCGGCCATAAAGAACCTGTTCTTGCCCATGTAAATAAATCATCTGCTTTTGCAAGGACAAAACCTCGCTCTTTCATTTCAGTGGTTACAGCACCTAGCAAAGCATTTTGATCCTGCCCTTGAGGAATGTGTCTTGTTTTATCAATTACTCCCATTCCAAAGCTCCCTTTTTCCATTCATAAATAAAACCAATAGTTAAAACCGCCAAGAATACGACCATTGACCAAAAACCAAATAATCCAATACTTCCCAAAGAAACAGCCCATGGGAATAAAAATGCGACTTCAAGATCAAAAATAATAAAAAGAATCGCAACTAGGTAAAATCGAACATCAAACTTGCCCCTAGCATCTTCAAATGGCTCAAAACCACACTCATATGGAGACGTTTTTTCATCATCAGGTTTTTGCCTACCAACAATCCATGAAGCAATAATCGCCATAGTAGATATACCAATAGCAATCATTATAAACACAAAAATCGGGAAGTAATCGATAAGAAAGGCTTGTTCCATGGCTTAAAATCTTTTTTTATTAATTATATTATTTAGCCTCTGCATTAGTTTGATTAGAGACTTAAAATATACTTTAAATGGAATAAGCAAGAACATCAATAATATTATGAGAGTTAACTATATATTTCACCAATTTTCCGCTTGACATATGTTAATTTATTGTGTATATTTGCTCGTTAATTAAATATAAAAGGAATAGAAGCATGCAAGATGACAACACAAAAGTAAATATTAGACACTATATAGGGAAAGCGACAAACAACATTACACTTACTCTAGTTACTGCTTTTTGTGCTGCAGGAACTATAGGAGGGACAATTGGATACTCTATTAATCAAGCTATTGAGCAAAATCCAGACACTATCGGCACTGAAAATCAAGCTATAGAATATGGTAGATTAACCAATGCTATTCAAGAATTAGATGAACAACAACGACAATTAGAAATAGCGACTCTTCAATCTCAAATGCTTAAGCTTGAAGAAACAGCTAACTCAGGTGCTATTCAACAACAGAATAATAAAGTTGCTGAAATGGAGAGAAGCTTTAACCTAAATAGCTACAGTCTATTGGCAGATTTCTTAACTCATGGAGACCTCAACAAAGAAGCTGATGTTTCCGAAGCTCAAATTATGGAACTAACAAAATTATTTGAAAACAATATTGCCCCTGTTACTGATTTTGGTTTAA
>JAJFGX010000078.1 GCA_021775895.1 Alphaproteobacteria bacterium
AATGGTTGATTAATAATAATCCCCATCGCTCCCTTTTCATTATGTGAGCATACATAAATTACACTTTTTTCAAAATGACTACTATGCAATGTTGGCATCGCTAGAAGTAATTGCCCTGTTAAGTAACCATTGTGAGAATCTGTATTATCCATATTTTCCATACCTAGTATTATAAATTAAACAACTATTATACATGAATTATTTTTTATTGGCTAAGAAATATTCAGATATTTGATCACGAATAATTAAAGCCTTACTAAGTTGAGCTGTTGATCCTTCATGACCAATGACTATAAATTTATTCTCTGTACCATGAAATAATAAAGATGCCGCATTATCTGTATCATCTCCAATACAAGCAACATCACCAACTGCGTATGTATAACCACCAGATAAAGAAAGTGATTGCCCACTATTTGAAGCAAAACTGCCAGTGCAACGATTCTTTGTTTTTTGAATGTAATGTGCCATCATATCATTAAAGCTTTGCTTTTCTGGCCATGTAAATATTTGCGCATTGCCGAATAAATCATCTTTTTTCCATGAATATATGCCTTGCTCTTTATTTGATATATCCATATCAGAAATATTTAAAGCTGACTTTAATATATTTTCTAACTCAGATTTTGTCTTCTCTGCTGGCAAAACTGAAGGTGGTTTTATATCTATAACTTCTTTTTTAACTTTAACAAATGTATTTCTAGAATCTATAGTTGGGGATATTTTTGCCGAGGGAATATAATTTAAATTATTTATGCAGTTCTTTAATTTTTTTAAGCTTTTAATTGTGCCAGATAAAGTGAACTGCAAATTTACCCCCTGCATACTAACTTTAAGAGCTTCACCCCTACGCATGCCATCAAGAAATGAGCTACCATCACCAATCTGCATAACTAATGTGCTTGTATTAACTGCATTAGAGGTTATGTTCTTTCGTAGTTTCTCTGGAATTTCTAAATGAGTTTTATATTGACTACCCTCTACTAGAATGGGCTCTGCAAAATCAATGGCCAGCGAAATATTATTTTCTACATCTTGTGACAAGACCAAGGATACATTCGCTTCAGAATAGTATCTACGCATAGAGCAATACGGAGGCAAGCCATCATCTAAAATAATTTCTTTTACTATCCAATGTGGCTTTTGTGCAAAAAATGTCGCTTTAGCAGGTGTCGCAAAGAAACAGCTGAATAATATTATAATTACTAAAATAAAATGCATTTTAATACCTTTTTAAAAAGGTACTATATCTTTAATTATCTGGCAAAATCAAGCCCTATATCTAGACATTTCACACTATGAGTTAATCCACCGACTGATATTAAATCAACACCCGTTGCTGCAATATCTGCCACAGTCTCCAATGTCACTCCACCAGATGCTTCAACTAATAATCTGCCATCAATCATTTTTATTGCTTTTAGTAGGTTATCACAGCTCATATTATCTAGCATCACGATATCTGCCATTCCTGTATCTAGAACTTCTTGTAATTGCTCTAAATTGTCAACTTCAATCTCGATTTTTATCATATGACCTGCATTAGCCTTAGCTCGCTCTAAAACTGCGGTAATACCGCCCGCCATTGCAATATGATTGTCTTTAATCAAGATAGCATCATCTAGCCCTAAACGATGATTCATGCCTCCACCAGCTCTAACTGCATATTTCTCAAACATGCGTAAATTTGGCGTGGTTTTTCTAGTTGAGCAAATCTTTGCTTTATAATCACCTAAAGCATTAACCATTTCGGCAGTTTTTGTTGCAATTCCAGACATGCGTCCAACAAAATTAAGAGCCACACGTTCTGCCATTAAGATAGATCTAGCAGAGCCAGAAATTCGTATTAAATTAGTACCTTGCTTAATCTGTGTTCCATCTTTAATCAGTAGCTCAACATCAAGGCCATCATCTAAAGTTTCAAATACTTGCTTTGCAACACCAAGTCCTGCTATACAGCCATCTTCTCTTGCTGTCATTATAACTGTAGCTTCAACATATTCAGGCACAACAAATTGAGTTGTTATATCGCCCATACGTCCAAAATCTTCTGCTAGAGCATCATCAATTACACGCTGTACTAATAATTTTGGCAATTTAAAATCACGACTTACTTTGTAATCTTGTGATTGTGCTATTGTTTCTAGTTTTCTACTATGCATATTCTATCTCCCTGTTTAACTCATGCCTTTTAGTTAAATTAACTTCTTTCAAGGTTATGAAGCTACGATGTTGCCATAGCTTATTTTTCTGTGGAAAATCACACCTCCAATGCCCCCCTCTACTCTCTGTACGTTGTAAAGCAGAGCTTGCAATTAAACCAGCAACCAACGCCATGTCAGATAAAACAGATAACTCTTCTAATTTCTGAAACTCTTTAATTGCTTGTGTTAAGCCCTTTTTATTTCTAAGTAAACCAACTGAGCTCATCATAGTTTTACGCAGTTTATCTTTAGCCTTTTGTGCCATTTTATTGTCATTATCTATAGGAACATACTTACTAGCTATTTTTTGGCAATATACAGGAACATGTTTCAATTTTTTATTCACTGTTTTATTAATAAATCTATCAATATCAGCGGACGCATATCCAGCCATAACGATAGCCTCCATTAATGAATTACTAGCTAAGCGATTTGCTCCATGCAAGCCAGTTGAGGCAACCTCGCCACAAGCCCAAAGTCCATTAATGGAGCTACGCCCGTTTAAATCTGTAGCAATTCCACCCATATGATAATGAGCCGCTGGGTGTATTGGCACAAGATCTATAGCTGGATTAATTCCAGCTCCATAACAAGCCTCCAACAAGGCTGGAAACTCTGCAACATTAAGCTCTCTACAGTCTAAGAACACCTCATGTCCTTGACTGATTTCAGAAAACACGGCTCTGCTAACCTCATCACGGGGGGCAAGCTCCGCCATTTGATGGTATTTATCCATAAATCTCTTACCATCTTTTGTTACCAATAGTGCGCCTTCACCACGCAAAGCCTCGGTTGCTAGCGGTGCAGGATCTGCACCAATATCTAAAGCAGTTGGGTGAAACTGAACAAATTCCATGTCAGCCAGAACAGCTCCTGCCCTTGCTGCCATCGCAATCCCTCTACCAGTTGCAAAAACAGGGTTGGTTGTATAAGAGAATAACCCACCAATACCGCCTGTCGCCATGATTACAGAGCTTGAAGGATATATGTGATAGCTGTCATTGACATGGTTGTGAGCCAAAATTCCTTTGATATCGCCTGCTGTATTCGTATGCTCCCTGACTATTGAGAGGGCTGAATGGTAGGATACAAAGTTGATATTTGGCTCTTTTGCCGCTGCAGTAGTAATTGCTCGCATAAGCTCCTTACCGAAACCATCTCCAGCATTAGCCCTCAAGACCCTTCTTTTGCTGTGGCAAGCCTCACGACTAAGAACAAAGCCACCAGTTTTACTATCCTTTTTAAAGGCAACGCCATATTTTTCTAATATAGCAATATAATCAGGTGCATCATTAACCAAAGCCTCAACAACATGGATATCAGCTGTACCAGCCGCCGCTTTCAAAGTATCTTTAGTATGCGAGCCAGCACTATCTTGACTAGATACCGCCGCTGCAATTCCACCTTGCGCCCAACAACTAGCACAAACACCATCTAATGTAGTCTCATTTAAAACTGTAACTTGCCTGCCAAGACTAGCAAGA
>JAJFGX010000079.1 GCA_021775895.1 Alphaproteobacteria bacterium
GCACTTACCAATATGGGTGAGCGCTGCCTTTATAATGTTCCTAGATTGATGCAGTGTGAAGCTCCTGCGCTTACGAATATGGGTAATGGATGCCTTTATCGCGCTCCTGTATTGACGCAGTTTGAAATTCCAACACTTACCACTATGGGTGTTTTCTGTCTTCACTACGCTGATTCATTGACGCAGTTTGAAGCCCCATCACTTACTACTATGGGTAATGAATGCTTTTGCCATGCGGATGTATTGACGCAGTTTAAAGCTCCAGCACTTACTGCTATGGGGAGCTACTGTCTTTGCTTTGCATCTAGATTAACTCAGTTTGAAGCTCCTCTTCTAAACTCTACACCTCACCATCTAAGGCGCTTTAATACTCCACCCAAACCTACAGTTAAGAAAAACATTGCTCTCTGACAGGTTTGAGAAAAGATAAATCGAGCAATTTCTTGGTGTCTTTTTTTTCTTTACAAAAAGCGACTGTCTGTGCTAAAAATATTTTAAATCAAGAATAAGCAGACATATTAAATTTGTATATATAGTTTAAAACAAAGCTAACAGAAAGGCTAATATCATGTCAGAAACACACACACGTAAAGCAAAAGAAATTGAAGTAGTTATGGTAGCTGCGGTTCGTTCACCCTTTGTTCCAGCTAAGAATGGGGAGCTTAGTGATATGCGCGCTGATGATATTTTAGCTCAAACAGTACAAGGACTACTTGATAAAACAGGCGTTGATCCTAGTTTAATTGAAGATTTAAAAGTAGGTACTGCATTCCCAGAGGGTGAGCAAGGTATGAATATTGCTCGTAATGCTGGATTGATGACTAGCCTACCAGAAACAGTACCAGGGGTGACAACGAATCGTTTTTGTGGCTCTTCAATGGAGACTATCCACAATGCAGCTGGTGATATTATGATGGGTAAGGCTGATGCTGTTATAGCGGCGGGCGTTGAAACTATGTCAGGTATTCCAATGGGTGGTTTTAATTTTTCACCTAATCCAGACCTTTATGAACTTTTCCCAGATGCTTATATGCCTATGGGAGAAACAGCGGAAGTTGTTGCAGATAGATATAATGTAAGTCGTGACTTACAAGAAGAATTTGCAGTTGCATCTCATAAAAAAGCAGTTATAGCAAGGGACGCTGGTATACTTAAAGATGAAATAATTCCTATTAAAAAGAAAAATGGCTCTGTCGTTTCTCTTGATGGCTGCATCCGTCCTGATACTACTAAAGAAGCCTTAGCAAGTTTGAAAACATCATTTAAAAAGGCAGGCACGGTGACCGCTGGAACTTCATCTCCTTTAACTAATGGTGCATCTGCGACTTTGATTACATCTCGTGATTTTGCAGAAAAGCATGGTTTGCCAATCTTAGGAAAAATTATAGCTGTCTCAACAACAGGACTTGCTCCTGATGAAATGGGTATGGGCCCAGTTTCTGCAAGCCTAAAGGCATTAGAAAAAGCTAATTTAACTATTGATGATATTGGGGTTTTTGAAGTGAACGAGGCTTTTGCTTCTCAATCTGTTGCAGTTAAGAAAGCATTAGGCATTCCAGACGAGAAATTAAATAAAGATGGTGGTGCTATTTCTATGGGGCATGCTCTTGGAGCATCTGGTGCTAGGATTACAGGTAAGGCAGGTCAAATTGCTAAGCGTGAAGGTGAGCGTTATTCTTTAGCTACCATGTGTGTTGGTGGTGGTCAAGGTATGGCAACTATTATGGAGAACTTAGATGTTGCAAGTAAAGATAAAGTTGGCCTTACTAATAATGCCGCTACAGTTGATGCAGAGCAAGATCCTTCAGGAAAAGTTGTAGTAACAGATAAAGTACTGAAAATAATTGAATTAGCAGCAAAGAGTAAAAGACCTGTTCATTCAGCATCTAAAGCACCTAAAAATAAAAAATAAATTCTTTCTAAAATATATGCCTAAGTTGTAGAATAATATTTAAAGAATGGAAAAGAGGTTAAAATGGAAATTAAAAAAGCAGTAGTAATTGGTGCAGGTGTAATGGGTGCAGGTATTGCAGCTCAGCTCGCAAATGCAGGTATAGAGGTTGAGCTTTTAGACCGTGTTGCAACAGATGATGATAATCGTAATTTATATGCAGACACAGCGGTCGCAAAAATGAAGAAAACCAAACCAGCACCGTTTATGCATATACGTAATTCAAAGAAAATTCGTACTGGTAATACAGAAGATCATATGGATCGTATTGCTGATGCTGATATTATTATTGAAGCTGTTTTTGAAAACCCTAAAGTTAAACATGATATTTTCAAAAAAATTGATGAGCATAAAAAAGCTGGAGCAGTTGTTGCCTCAAATACTTCAACAATTCCATTAAAAGATTTGGTTGAAGGTCAATCTGATGAGTTTAAAAAAGACTTTATGATTACTCACTTCTTTAATCCACCTCGTTATATGCAGCTTCTGGAAATTATTACTTCAGATGACACAAGCAAAGAAGCCATAGAGACAGTTACTCAATTCATGGAAGAGAAAATGGGTAAGGGTGTAATTAATTGTAATGATACTGCTGGATTTATTGCTAATCGTGTTGGTACATTCTGGTTACAATCTGCCATTAATGAAGCCATAGATAATAATATTGGCGTTGAAGAAGCAGATGCTATTATTGGTCGTCCAATGGGTGTGCCTAAAACAGGTGTGTTTGGCTTAATAGATATGGTTGGACTTGATTTAATGCCACATATTAGTGCCTCTTTGTTAGATAAGCTACCTGCTGATGATGGCTATTCTAAGATTTTCAAAAATTATGACGTAGTCGATAAAATGATTGCCGATGGCTATACTGGACGTAAAGGTAAAGGTGGTTTTTATCGCTTGAATACTGAAGGTGGTAAGAAAGTCAAAGAAGTAATTAACCTTAAAACAGGTGAATACTCTGTTGCAAAACGCCCATCACCAAAAGCAGTTGAAGTAAGCAAGAAAATTGCTATTAAGAAAAAAGATAAGACAAAAGCCTTGCGTGCTTTGATGGAGCATAAATCCCCAGAAGGTCAATATGGCTGGGAAGTAATGAAAGAAACAATTAAATATGCAGCAACGCATGTGCCAGAGATTGCAGCTGATATTGTCTCTGTCGATGATGCTATGAAGCTTGGTTACAACTGGAAAGAGGGCCCGTTTGAGCTTGTTGATAAAATGGGTGTTGATTGGTTTGTTGATAAGTTAGAAGCTGAGGGCGAGCAAGTTCCAACTTTATTAAAAACAGCACAAGAAAAAGGTAGTTTTTATCGTGTTGAAGATAAGAAAAAGCAGTTCTTGGCTGTTGATGGTACTTATCAAGACATTAAACGTTCTGAAGGTGTTAAGCCGTTATCAGATTATAAACTTCAAGCACCTGCAATAGAGAAAAATAAATCCGCTAGTTTGTGGGATATCGAAGATGGTATTTTAAACTTGGAATTCCATTCTAAAGGAAATGCTATTGATGAAGACATCATGAAGATGATTAATAAGGCAATTGATATTATTGAAGATGAAAACACTCCTTATAAAGGACTTGTTATTCATAATGAGGGTGATCACTTCTCTATTGGTGCAAACCTAGAAAAAGCTTTGATTGCAGTGAAAATGTTTAGATACGGTAAAGTTGATCAAATAGTTAAAGATGGTCAAGACACATATAAACGTCTTAAATACGCTAATTTCCCTGTTGTTGGTGCGCCAAGTGGCATGGCTCTTGGTGGAGGCTGTGAAGTGTTGCTACATTGTGATGCAGTACAGGCTCACTCAGAACTATATATGGGCTTGGTTGAGCTAGGTGTGGGTCTAATTCCTGCTTGGGGCGGTTGTGCAGAGCTATTAACTAGAGCAACTGATAATCCAAAGCTTCCTAAAGGCCCAATGCCTGCCGTTATATCAGTTTTTGAAACTGTTGGTATGGCAAAGGTTTCAACTTCGGCAGATGAAGCTAAAAGCTTCATGTTCCTGCGTCCAACTGATGGAATTAGCATGAATAAACAACACTTATTAAGTGATGCTAAAGCAAAAACACTTGATATGCTGAAAAATGATTACACACCAGAAGAGCCAAAGAATCTGCGTCTACCAGGTAGAGCAGGTCATACCACATTGAATATGGCGATTGATGGGTTTTATAGCAGTGGTTTATCAACTCCTTATGATGTTGTGCTTGCCGATCAGTTGGCAGAGGTTTTATCTGGTGGTGATGATAGCGATATAACAGTTGAGGTTACGCAAGACAAAATCCGTGAAATGGAACGCAGTAACTTTATGAAGCTAATTAAAGAAAAACGTACATTTAATCGTATTATGCACATGCTTAAAACAGGTAAGCCTTTGCGTGAGGGGGCTGATGAGCAAGGTCGTACAACTCATCAGTTGCGTGTAGATATGCGTAATACAGATGGTATATTTACTAAAAGCATAGGCTCTTTATTTGGAATGACTGCGGCACAGAAAAAAGAAGCAGCAAATAAAAATAGCCCAACCTGTCAAGCAGCGAGTAAAAAACAGCAAGGTAAGTATAATAAATAAGTTACTTACTTGACAGTGGAGCATGTTTAGCGTAAAAAATATCATTGTTAATTCTTTTTTTAAGAATTGCGGGTGTAGCTCAGGGGTAGAGCGCAACCTTGCCAAGGTTGAAGTCGAGAGTTCGAATCTCTTCACCCGCTCCATTTTCTAATCTAAGGAAATGCGATACGATACAAAAGCCGCTAGCAACCAACAGGTTCAGCGGTTTTTTTGTAATGAGTATATAAATTTCATTAATACCTTCATCTTGTCTCTTAAAAATGGCTAAAAATCACACCCAAGCTAATTTGCCTCTCATTATTGGGAAACAAATCGATTTGTCTCTTAAAAACAGCTAAAAATCATACTCAAGCTAATTTGTCTCTCATTATGGGGAAACAAATCTGTTTGTCTCTTAAAATAAATAAAAAATTGCATTCAAAGTTACTTGATAGTATAATTAGTATTATTTTAAGAAGCAAATTGGAGTGTTTATATTATGGGTATTTCTATTGGGGAGTTAAATTTTGATGATGCGGTTTATTATCACTATGATGAATTCCCACCTGCAAAATTAGATTACGCTAAACTTGTTGTGCTTTTAGGTAAAGCTAGAGATGCAATAGTACGTTTTGACCAAATATTAAAAACTATGCATAACAGTGAATTTTTAATTGCCCCTCTACGCAATCAAGAAGCTGTAATATCTTCAAGAATGGAAGGCACTGTAAGTACAATGGATGAAATACTTCAGTATGAAGCAGATTATAAAGAGGGAGTAAATGAAAGTAATTCTAATTTCACATCTGATGTCATAGAAACTTTTTTATATCAACTAACATTAAAACATGCACAACAATCTATAGAAAATAATGGTGAAATATCAGATTGGCTTATTAGGTCTTTACATCAACAATTATTGTTATTTGGTAGAGGGGCTAGTAAATCACCTGGAGCATACAAAACAGAACAGAATTATTTAGTTGATAAAATAAAAAGAAAGGTTCTCTTCGTTCCAGTCAGCACAGAAAAATTACAAGAAGGATTAGAAAGCTTATTTAGTTACATTAAGGATGCAGATGAGGATATTCTTTTAAAGACAGCTATATCTCATGTGGAGTTTGAAGCTCTTCATCCATTTAAAGATGGTAATGGCAGAATTGGTCGAATGCTAATCACGTTGATGCTGTGGAAGGCTGGAGTTCTTTCAGCTCCTCATTTTCATATAAGTGGTTATTTTGAAGAACATAAAGATTTATATATAGATACAATGAAAAATGTCTCAAAAAATGGTGATTGGACTTCATGGTGTCAGTTTTTTTTAGAGGCAGTTGAACAACAAGCAATTAGAAATTTAGTAGTAGTTGAAAATATAAACAACCTGTATGAAGAAATGAAGACTATATTTAGAGAAAAACTATCATCTAAATATCATGATATAGCATTAGATTTTGTTTTTACTAATCCTAAATTCAGAAATAATAAATTTACGTCTAATGCTGGTATTCCCTCATCAACAGCATATTCTTTTATTAAAATTCTTTTAGAGGAAGAAATTATAAAAACAGTTGAGGAGGCGGCTGGTAATAGACCAGCTCTTTATTCCTTTGAGCCACTTATGAAGATTGTTAGGGTGTAACTATGTTGATATTGGAAATAATATAAGAAGGTTGAGTTTATGGAAGTAAGTGTTTTGGTTGATGAATTGAGTGGTGCTTTGAAAGAATTGGTTGATAAAGGACAAGAAAATGTTCCTATTAAGAATTTACAAAAATATTTAGATGAGGTGTCAAAAGAAGATACAATAGATGAAAGTCAAGCTATTAAACATTTTGAAGAAAATATGGAAGTATTCAAAGCAAATAATGCAATAGCTATTGAGTCATTTAGGTCTACTGTTGAAGCAGGGCTTAGTGCTTTAAAATCGGCTTTAATTATTAACGGTGCTGCTGCTATCGCATTGCTAGCTTTTATTGGTAATTTATCTAGGAATGGTGATGTTAATAATGGTGTATTGTCAGGTATAGGATATGCTCTGATGATATTTGTTCTTGGTACTGGTTTTGCTGGAACTGCGACTGGAGTAAGATATTTGTCCCAGCATTCTTATGACAATGCTTTAAATGATGATATAGCTGAAAAGAAATCTTGTTGGAAAAATGTAGGACATGGATTTAATATCGTTAGTATATTTTTAGCTTTGTTGTCATTTGCTTCTTTTTTTTACGGTGGGTGGCTAGCTTATCAAGCCCTTATAAATTAGTATTCTTTTAAGCTATTATTTCTACGGTGAATTTATAACTTTACAGAACTGCTATTTATCCGTACTTTACTTCTTAGGAAAGACGTGTTGTCTTTCTGGGGTGTCGTAACCTCTCCTATGTGACCATTTATGCATCTGGTCGCTAAATATTTGATGTTACTTTCTCAACTTTGGTTGGGGAGGTGGCGAAATACAATAACGTGTGAGCGTAAATACGCTGCACCGTTCATAGGACGGTTACGAACTCCCCAATCATCAGAGAAATCTGATGGTCGTTTTAGTTTAACAATTAAAATGTGGAGAAATAATCGTGAAAAATATCATATCAACAATAACTATTTGTGGCTTACTAAGTACAACAATGCTCGGCTGTGCGGGTCGAACAGCATCACCTGTCATGGTGTCGCAATATGGCGATCAGAAAAAATCTTGCAAAGTTTTAGAGCATGAAATTATTAATATACAACACGAGATTCAATTGCTCTTGCCTAAAAAGGATAAAACAGGGCAGAATGTTGCTTTGGGTGTCGCTGGTTGGTTCTTGCTTGTCCCTTGGTTCTTTATGGATTTCAAAAATGCTGAAGCAACAGAATATGAAGCATATAGGCAGAGATATCAACATTTAACCTCTATCGCAATCGATAAAAACTGTGCTGTTTCAAGTAATTACTATCCATCAATTGCAGAGATGCAAAAAGAGTATGAGGAAAATAAAAAAGAAGACGCTAAGCCAAAAGAAACGTCAAATAATTAAAGGCTATAAGTTTTAAATTTTTGATAGTTGGAGACACCATTTTCTCCAATGCTTTGATATAGAACAAATTCAGAGACCTCAAAATTATCGGTGGTGAGGTCTTTGTGTTTTTCTAAGAAAGCATCAATTTCTTCTAAGTTTGAATTATTTAAGGAGGCAAGGGTCATATGTGGGTTATATGGCTTTTGCTCAATATGAATGTTGTTTTCTTCTAGGGTCGTATCAATTTGCTTTTTTAGTCTTATTAGCTCATTTTCTTTTTTAATGCCTAGCCAGATGAAACTTGGTTTATCGTGCTTAGAAAAAGTGCCGACCCCATGTAATGCTAGCTGAAATTTAGGCATTCTTATATCTCGTAGCAACTTTACTATTTTATCGGCTATTGTATCCTCAACCTTGCCAATAAAAGATAAAGTTATATGCAGGTTCTCTGCTTTCGACCATTTTGTTGCGTCAATTCCTGTTTGAATAGGCAAAACCTTATCCGTAATGTGATCTGGTATTGCTATACCTATAAACAGTCGTTTCATAGTTTTGCTTTCATTTTTATTTATCAAGAAAGTACGTATTTTTATTATCTGTATAAATAGTCATATCATTATCTATTTCTGAGCCTTTATAATAGCTATATATAATGTTGGTGGTGTAATAATCTTGATCATTTTGTCCTACTTCCCAAGCATTATAATTATCATCATACCCTTTCATTGGGGAGCGACTAACATATGGGAAGACAGAGCGTATTGTATTATCTAGCCTTTTAGAAAAGCGACCAGAAAATTTTGTTGAAGCCACTGCATTTATAACTATATAGCCATTGGGGTTTAGAACTCTCTTTACTTGTTTGAAGTATTCATGTGTAAGTAAATGCTCTGGCATTGAGAAACCTGCTTTAAATGTGTCTAAAATAATTAAGTCAAAACCTTTGCCTGCTTGCTCTACTTGACTTAAGAAGCCACGGGCTGGTATTGGAATAAATTTCTTATTATCTGATAATTTTTGCTTTAAAAAATCATTCTCAGCAACTTTTAGCAAGTCAGGGTCAATATCTATGAATGTATAGTCATTATAAGTGTCATTTAACCCTATAGTAAAACCTGCAGCTCCAATAACTAATATAGATTTAGGTGGTATAGGTGCCTGCAGAGGCTCTATAAATACTTTATTGATATAGCGTATATATATGTATGTACTTCCTACTTCATCTTTGTAGCTAGAGGAGTAATTGCGGTTTAAAGCCATAACTCTTGCATCTTTATCGTCTTTTAATTTTAGAATTTGTACAGTGTTATATGCGTTATTATTAACTATGCCCAAGTTCTTCATTTGTGTTTCGCTATTTAGGTAAAATGTAATGCCAGCAATAAATATCACAAACAATATGTTGTCGTAACCACCTCGTTTATTAATTAATAAAACAAGGATACAAAGTAAAACAATAACGAAGATAACCGTATAATGTACGCCAATGAAGCTCATTAGAATAACCGTGGAAAAGATAGAGCCGAAGAAAGAGCCTAGAGTTGATAGCATCAACATTTTTCCTGTCATTTCTGACAGTGATTTTTTCGAAAAATAATTGCTGATTAATGGAATAGTTTGACCTAGTAAGAAAACAGGATAAATAATAAAAATACTTACATATATTAAGGCTTGAGCTAGGCGGTTAACTATTCCTGAATCGTATAATTTGATAAAAAAAACATCTAGAATGATATATGAAAGTCCAAGAGATAGAATAACAACAGATGTTTTAATGTTTGATAAAAGCTTTTTACGAATTGAATAAGTAACAAGTCCTTTTTTCTTACAATTCTTTTTGTATTGACCGCCAAAGTGATAACCAAAAGCCAAAGGCATTAATACGGCCGCAATTACAATAGAAATTATTTCGGTGCCACTACCAACCCAAGGCACTATTAGGCGGATTGCTATTAGCTCAGAGGCTAAAACAACATAGCCCTCAATAAAGATAACTACGAATAATAATAATGTCATGACATTCCTAATTGTGTTATAAGTCTGGTTATATATTAACAATAATTAGCTTGTGATAACAATATGCGTCTTGCACTTTTTCAACCAGATATTCCACAGAACACAGGAACTATTATGCGACTTTGCGCATGTATGGGTGTTCCGCTTGATATTATAGAGCCTTGTGGCTTTGTCATGAATGACCGCAAGATGCAACGTGCAGGCATGGATTACATTAATTACCTTGATATGACACGGCATAAAGACTGGCAAACCTTCTATGATTTAGCCCAAAGCAATCAGCATAGAATTGTCCTACTTACTACTAATACTGATATTGCCTATACAGATTTTGAATTTAAAGATACAGATATTTTATTAGCAGGTCGGGAAAGTGCAGGTGTTCCAGATGATGTGCACGAATCTGCTGATGCTAGAATCACTATACCGATGATTCCAGAGGCTCGTTCTATAAATGTTGCATTAAGCTGTGCTATGGTTTTAGGTGAGGCTATTAGGCAAATATAGCCATATTTAATACATTATTAACCATTGTTTGTTATGCTAAATCCTATATATATTTAAGATATAAATAAACTATGGAGACCGATATTATGGCAGAAGAACCAATTAACACAAAAAAATTCCCAGAAATCATAGATGCTGAAATCATGCTTGATGAGCTTGGCAAACCAAATGCAATAAGCATTCCATTAGATATGCCAGCTGGATACGATTATCATTTAGAAGTATCTGCTGGTGAGGTTGAAATTCAACAAAATGGCGAAAAATTTGCGGCAGTCGATCTTAGTCATGATGTGCCGAGAGAAGTATATGATGGTCTGGCTGATTTAGAGCAGATAGCTATTATTACGACTAAAAATGGCGAGCCTGTGAACGGCAGAGTGGCAGCTGTTGCATCTATGCATGTAAATGAAGATAGTATTGAGTCTGTTCCGCAGGCATTTCCTCCTGAGGAGGAGAACAAAGACGAAAATGATTCCTTAATAGACTTTAATGTTAATGCAGATATTATTAAAAAGAAAAAGGCTGAAGAAGAGCTATTGTTAAAACAGGCGATGGAAGATAGTAGAAAAAATGCTCAGAGAATTACAACGCCAGATGCAGCAAATAGTAATGATTTATCATCTATGCGAGGTAAACGATCAGAAAATATTATTCGTGATACCAAAACACACTCAACACCTAAAGTAGGTGAAGATATTAGTGGCCGTATAAGTTCAGTTGCTTCAATTGGTTCTTCTCAAAATTCTAATAGAGCATCAGAGGTTGCCAGAGGTGTTGGTGGTGTATTGCTACCAATAGCTACAACTATTGCAGCACATATGTTGATTGCATCGGCTGTGACTGCAGCGATTCCCGCTATGGCTCCACTGGTTATTCCTGTATTATTTGCAACCTATGGCGCACATAAATTAGGACAAAAAGTTAGTGAGAAAAACAAAGGTGATGGCTATATCAATAATATATTAGCCTCGGCTGGAGAAAATAAGTTTCATGCAGGGTTAATATTAGGCTCATTTGCTGTGGGTATTATGCTTGCGACGGTTGGTTTAGACCCAATTGCTAATCTTGTTAGTGATAATATGCAGAAAATCACAGATTCTTATTTCTCTGCGGACTTACCAGCTGGTGGGACTCTTCCCGATGCCAGCGTTGGAGATGTTATACCAACACCATCAGATGAACTTATTGAAGCTTCATATCCAGATGGTATGATACCTGAAGAAATAATTCCTGAAGCAGGTATAGAGCCAGAAATTATCCCTGAACCAGTAGATTATAGTAATCTTGGAGCAGACGAGTCTAAACAAAAAGCATTTGAATTGCTTAATGGTGCAGACGGTGAAGTTGCTGATCCTGAGGCTGCGGTTGCACTTTATCAGCAAGCAGCGGAAATGGGTAGTGTTGATGCTAAAGTTGACCTTGCCTATCTTCAATATCACGGGCTTGCAGGTGTCGATCATGATCCTGCTGCAGCAATCGAAGCTATGAAAGAAATGGGACGGACAGAATGGCTTGGTGGACAAGCGATTCCCGAGTTAAATCCACAACCAGAACCAAGTATGATTTCAACTACAGCTACAACTACAACTGAATCATTAGCGATTGCAGACAATGAATTAATTGAAGCAACAAATACTGCTCAGACT
>JAJFGX010000080.1 GCA_021775895.1 Alphaproteobacteria bacterium
AGATGAGTGCTACTGCCACTAGTGGAGGCGGTGCTTTTGATAGTTTTATTGCTATGCCAGAAGGTAGTGATGTTGATCAGATTTTTGATGCAAGGCTTGCTGAGGCAGTACAAGCAGGACATACTTCAGCTGAAGGAGGAATTGTCACAGTTGATTCCTTATCAAACAAAGTGTATTACACACATGGGGTAGAGGGCGGAGCCTCAACAACACATATAATCGGAATGGACGAGTACAAAGATTTAGCTGCTTTAAATAACGCCAGTGTTGGCTTAGTAGATGCTGTGGCTGGTCATAGTCAAGAAGATCTAGTTAATGGAATGGCAAACATGCTTGGTTTTTTGGAAAGTCAAGGTGGAGACGCACAAACTGGTGTAGTCGTAGGTTTTGTAAATGACGCTACTGGTGCAGATGTGGCTGGAGAGTCAATTGATATTCATACATATGCTGATGCAGATAATAAAATGCACTTTAATATTATTACAGATGAATATTACCAACAAAACCCTGAAAGTGTAAGGCAAGCGGCAATGCAGACTGTTGAATTAAATGAGATGGGTAATAAAATTGTATTTTCTGGTGACTTCGCAAGTGGAACGGAAAATATGGTTAATAACACGGATGCTAAGATTGCAACAGCTCCAGCCCCAATGACAGAAGCAACGGCAGAGGTTGCTACACAGCCAACAACAGATAGCCAGTTTACAAATAATGTTGCGGAAGACACAAATATTGCTCAAACAGAAGTTTCAGCAGAACAGAAACCGAGCATTAATAAGGTTGGAAAACCTGGATTTAGTTAACTCTATGTGATATGACTCCTTTAATTAAGTTATAAGGAGCTGTTATCATGTCGATATTACTAAATGAAAATACAGATTTATTATTAAAAGAAAAGGCAGAGCTTTGGTTTAAGGCACTGCGTGATGATATATGCACATCATTTGAAAATTTAGAAGCAGAATTAGCTTCAAATTCTATAAATGGCGATATGCAGTTAGGAAAGTTTAAACGTAGTGAATGGATTCGTGACACTAATAACTCAGGCGAACACGGCGGTGGTGGTACTATGTCTATTATGCATGGTCGTGTTTTTGAGAAAGTTGGGGTTAATATTTCAACTGTTCATGGTACTTTTAGTGAAGATTTTCGTGGTAAAATTTCTGGTGCAGCCGCTGATGGGAGGTTTTGGGCGAGTGGCATTAGTCTTGTTGCTCATATGCATTCACCATTTGTTCCTGCCGTACATATGAATACGAGACATATTATAACCTCTGGTGATAGTTGGTTCGGTGGTGGGGCAGATATGACTCCTGTTTTTGAAGATGTAAAAGATACCGAAGACTTTCATGAGAGTTTTAAACATGCTTGTGATAGCCATGATGAAGAATATTACCCTAAGTTTAAGAAGTGGTGCGATGATTACTTTTATTTACCACATAGACAAGAGGCTAGGGGTGTTGGTGGAATCTTTTATGATAATCTGAATACAGGAAATTTAGACAATGACTTTGCCTTTACTCAAGATGTCGGTAGGTCTTTTCTTGATATTTATCCTAAAATAGTAAAGCGTCATATGAATAAATCATGGACTACTGATGATAGAGAAGCTCTCTTAAAAAAGCGTGGACGATATGTAGAGTTTAATTTGCTCTATGATCGTGGAACTACTTTTGGACTTAAAACTGGCGGTAATACGGAGGCTATTTTAATGTCACTGCCCCCAGAAGTTAAATGGTAAATATTTTAAAAATCACCTTGGTGAACAACTTGTAGTAATATATCGCTAACTTTATATTTATCCCCAAGCGTTACTTTAGTTATATCAATTAGGCGGTGTCTTACTTTATCTACATTTACGAGTCCCCCATGTCTCATAGCTTCACCACTACCTAGTACTCCATATAAATCTTGAATGTAGGCATTAGCTAGTTTTGAACGATAGTGCTCTAGCTCCTCTACCTCACCTTCCTCAATTTCAAGTGAAATTAATAGGCTAATATGATTCGAAACACCACGGTCACCAACAACAGATAGAAATATTGGTACTAAATCAAAATATTCTGCTTTATCATTCCTTTCTCCTTGCGAAGAGGAATGCTCATCGGTCACAGCATATGCCATGTTAGGGGTAGTAATAGTGATAAAGCCAATCATTAGGGCTATACAGGCAAAAGTAATATATTTCATAGTTTTAAACCTCTAAAATCGTTGTCTACATTATTATTGTGTACTATTAGTTTTAATCTTTCATTAATAACGGAATTATTTTGTATTTTATTTTTCTTGAGGCTTGTTTTTAGTGCTTTGTCGGGCTATCTTAGATTTGTTTCAATATAAATAATTTTAAGGGTGACAAATGTCAGACGTTTTTAATGAAGTTAATGAAGAATTAAGACAGGAAAAGCTCCAAGCTCTTTGGAATGATAATAAGTATTTTATTATTGGTTCTATTATCTTGGCTGTTGTATTTACAGCATTGTTTGGCTTTTGGAAAGATTGGAAGCAAAACACTTATACAGCCGAAACCACAGCATTTTATACAGCACTTAATACAACTGAAATTGAGAATCTAGTTGATTACACAAAGATTGCTAAAGGTGACCATGTTGCATTGTCAAAGTTGTCTGCATCTAGTTTGTATTTAAATAAGAATGAAACATCGAAAGCCCTTGATATGGTGAAATCGATTCAAAATGATCGTGGAGTAAGTAAAATATACCGAGACTTTGCGATATTATTAGAATCACAATATGTCTTAAATGATGGAGATAATAAGTCTCTATCAGAGCTGGAAGCAAAACTTATTCCTTTAACAAATGCAAGAAATGCTTGGAGATTGTCAGCACAAGAGAGCTTAGCTCTAATTGCAGGCAAGCAAGGGGATTTTACTAAAGCTATTTCAATTATAGATAGGTTATTGTCAACTCCTGCACTTCCAGCAAAAATGAATGAGCGAGTTAAACAATTAAAAGCTTTGTATGTTGTGCAACAAAAATCATCATCAGACAATAATAAAGAAAAGTAGTTAAATCA
>JAJFGX010000009.1 GCA_021775895.1 Alphaproteobacteria bacterium
ACATATTTTTTGAGGCTATTTCTGTAGATAAATTACAGTTAAAACAAAATGTTCAAGAGCTTATTATTCCGCCAAACGATAAATTCTTAAATGTTAAAATAACTTCTGATAAAAAAGTCTATGAACCTCAGGAACAAGGTATATTTAATATCAAAGTTACTGATAAAGATGGCAAGCCAGTGCAAGGTGAAGTATCTTTAGGGCTTGTCGATGCCTCTATTTATTATATTCAGAATGAATACGCACCAGATATCAAAAAGTTTTTCTATGGCGATAAAAAACGAAAAGATATCAAAACAAGCACTAATTTTTATCAGCATTCATACATAAATTTAGTCCGTGATGATCATGGTAGATTAATGACATATTCTGAGTTAGAGCAACAACGTAAAAATGGACTTAACCCTACAGAAAAAGCTATATCAAAAATATCAGGTATGATGTTTGGTTCAGGAGCATCTGTAAGTCAAGGCGAGGCTTACCGTGAGACTCTTTCTACTCCTTCATCATTAAAGATGGAAAGAAGGCAAACCCTTTCAATGGCAGATTCAATGTTAGACTCTTCAAACTATATGGAGTTGAAAGAAAGTCCAAAGAAAATGTCTAAAAGCAAATCAGCTGGCTCTAAAGAACAATCTGGAGGACAGGTGCGTAGTGATTTCCGCTCAACAGTGCTTTGGCAGCCATCTGTAATTACAGATGCAACAGGTCAAGCAACCATTAAAGTTAAATTCCCAGATTCATTAACAACATGGCGCATGACCGCAAGGGCAATGACAAAAAACACTTCGGTTGGTAGTGTTACGCATGAAGTTAAGTCTAATAAAAATCTTATGATACGCCTGCAATCGCCTCGTTTCTTTACGGAGCGTGACTTAGTCGTAGTCTCAGGTATCATTGATAATTTATCAGATAAAGAAATTACAGTGTCTCCAATGATAAAAGCAAAAGGGCTTACCGTAACTGGGCTTTATAAAGATGGAAAATTTGTTAAAGGTGAAGTTGGACAAATTACAATTCCAGCTAAAAGTCAAAAACGTATTGACTGGGCAGTATCTGCTGAGGAAAAAGGCTTAGCAAATATTACTATGAGCGTAAATGGCAGCGGCTTATCTGATGCAATGCAAAAGAGTTTTGCTGTAATACCGCATGGCATTGAAAAGTTCATTGCTAAATCCACAGTATTAAAAAGTGATGGTACTGCAACACAAATGTCAGAAACAATTATTGATATTCCAGCAGAGCGTATAAAGTCCGCCACTAGCTTAAAAATCAATTTATCACCATCAATTGCCGCCAATTTACTTGATGCCCTGCCCTATCTTGCAGATTATCCTTATGGCTGCGTTGAGCAAACTATGAGTAGATTTTTGCCCGCAGTAATAGTTGGTAAAACTATGCGTGAAAATGGAATATCCAAAACAGATGTTAATACATATATTAACAATGTACTTGAGGCTAGGAATGACCCTATCCACCCAAATCTTAAAAACAATGAAACTCTGTCCGCTTTGAATGACATGACAGAGAAAGGTCTAAAACGTCTTTATGATTTACAACATAGTGATGGAGGCTGGGGCTGGTGGAAAACAGGTCGTAGTGATAATTTTATGACTGCTTATGTTATATGGGGGCTTAGCCTATCCAGAGAAGCAAATGTTGATATAAGAAGTGATGTTCTGAACAATGCTGTAGGATATTTACAATCTCATTTAGTTGAAGAGGAAGATAATCCAGATATGCTGGCATGGATGCTTCATGCCATGGCTGGAGAAAAAGCTGGCACATATTTTGAAACTAAACACAGAGATAAATTGTGGAAGATAAGAGACCAACTAAACCCATATACAATGGCTCTATTTGCTTTATCAGAACATAAACGTGGAAGTTTTGAACGTAGCAAAATCCTGGGCGAAAACATCATTAACGGTGTTTTAGAGGATAAAGAAAATGCAACTGCTCATTGGGGTAAAAGCGGCATTAATTATCGCTGGAGCAATGGCGGAGTGGAGGCAACTGCCTTCATTATAAAAGCACTTTCACAAATTAACCCAAACAGTGAATACCTAGACCCTGCGGTTAAATGGTTATCATTAAATCGTAGAGGTGGTCGTTGGAAAAATACTCGTGATACAGCAATTGCAGTTTTAGGGCTTGCCGATTACTTAAAAGCAACTAAAGAACTTGCTCCAAACTATGTTTATAGAGTAGAGGTCAATGGGAATCTTGTACGCAATGGCAAAGTGAATGCATCAAACGTATTCTCATTTGATCGTATTATTGATGTACCAACAGAGCTTTTAAAAGATGGAAAAAACAGTATAAAAGTTGTGGTTTCAGGTGCAGGATCACTTTATCTATCAGCACATGCAAAATACTTCACTTTAAAAGAGGATATTTCTAAGGCTGGAAATGAAATCTTTGTCGAGCGTAAATACTACGTGAAATCAGTAAAAGAAACTTTGATGAAAGGTCTTACCAATGATTGGAAAGAGCTAAAAGATGGTGACACCGTAAAAAGTGGAGATCGTGTACGTGTTGATATCATAATGGAAGCTAAAAATCATTATGAGTATTTAATTACTGAAGACTTCAAGCCTGCAGGCATGGAGGCAGTCGAGCTTAAAAGCGGAGCTGGCTATGCAACAACTCTTGATTTTGATGGCAACAAAACCTCTGTTAGAACTCCACTTTATCAAGAGTTCAGAGATAAAAAAGTAGCATTCTTTATTTCAAAACTAAAGCAAGGTAAACACATAATAAGCTATGAGCTAAGAGCAGAAGTACCCGGTGAATTCCATGCAATGCCAAATCAAGCCCATGCAATGTATGTACCAGAAATCCGTGCCAATAGCGATGAAATGAGGTTAAATGTTGTAGATTAATATAGTAATTTCATTAATAATGTGACATTGTTAATAATATTATCTTATAAACAATCTAGGAGTGCTTTTTTATGCAGGCTCAAAAAAACAAAACGACCGCTTTAATGAATGAAAATTTAGATAGTTATATCTCTATACCAAGCAGTTTAAGTGGGGCTGATGTTGATACATTATTTCGTGGCAAAACTACGGAGCAGATAAAAAAAGGGCTGGAAGATAATAATATAGATTATATTAAAGTCGGCATTTTTGATATTGATGGTATTCTACGTGGCAAATATATGAGCCGAGATAAATTCATTAGCTCGTTAGATAAGGGTTTTAGCTTCTGTGATGTTGTTTTTGGCTGGGATTCCAACGATCAACTATATGATAAAGCTAATTTTACAGGCTGGCATACTGCATATCCTGATGCCAATGTACGTGTTTTGCCAGACACAGTCCGTGCCTTGCCAATGGAAGATAATTCAATTTTATTTCTAGGCGAATTCACAGATGAAGCTGAAAAAATATGCCCTAGAGGCTTGTTACGCAAAGTATTAAAAAAAGCAGATGATATGGGCTATGCCGTACAATCATCTTGTGAGTTTGAGTTTTTCTTATTTGAAGAAACACCACACTCAGTACGTGAAAAAAATTATAAAGATTTAAAAAGCCTTACTCCGGGATTTTTTGGATACTCAGTACTTAGAAATTCCGTACATGCTGACTTTTATAAAGAATTTCTTGATATGTGTAGAGAAATGCGTTTTCCAATTGAAGGCTTACACACAGAAACAGGGCCAGGAGTTTTGGAGGCGGCACTTACCTATGATGATGCACTGGAATCAGCAGATAAAGCAGCTTTATTTAAAACATTCACTAAAGTAATGGCACAACGTAAAGGTTTGATGGCAACTTTCATGGCGAAGTGGTCACAAGATTACCCAGGACAATCTGGACATATGCATGTCTCTTTAAAAGATAAAAACTCAAGTGAATCAGTGTTTTATAACGAAAACAACAATCATAATATATCTGATACAATGCGTTGGTTCATTGGTGGACAACAAAAATTAATGCCAGAGCTTTTATCTATGGTATCACCAACAGTCAATAGTTATAGCCGTATTGTTCCCGGATTTTGGGCTCCAACAGCTGCAACATGGGGCTTTGAAAACCGTACATGTGCTTTGCGTGCAATTACAGGCTCTGAAAAGGCTCAGCGTGTAGAATATCGTATTGGTGCTGCCGATATTAACCCATATATTTCATTATCAGCTGCCATTGGCTCTGGTCTTTGGGGAATTGAAAACAAGATTGAGCCTACAGATCCTATAACAGGCAACGCTTATGACACAACTATGCCAGAAGAATTAAACTTCCCATCAACACTTTATGAAGCAGCAGGTCGTTTGCGAAATTCTAAAGCCGCAACAGAGCTTTTTGGTAGCGAGTTTGTCGAGCATTTTGCTCAATCAAGAGAATGGGAAGAACGTGAATTCCGCAAAGCAATTACGGATTGGGAAATGCAAAGGTATTTTGAGATTATATAACTTTGAGGCTATAACTTAGTTAAACAGTCCCTTAAGGCTTTCACTCGCTTTATTCAGAGATTTTTCAGTATCACCTGCAATATTCTTCAAACTATCAGTAGATATTCCTTGCAGGAAGCCAGCACTAGTTGATGATTTAATAGCTGTAGAGGATATTTTTGTCCATAGCTTGGCAATAACACTTCTTGCTGAAGTTCCACCTTGTTTTTCTCCCACTCCAGTTAGTTTGATATCTGGCAGTGTAACTGTTTTTAAATCTCCACCAATTAAGGTAACAGTTGGGTGTAGTTGCGTGCCTGATAAAAGGAAGTGCTTTAGTATAACTTCAGGTGCTTCAGTACTAGCTTTTACCTCTTTTTTAGCATCAGTAGAGGTGCTGGTGTTCTGGTCAATATATTTTTTCAAGGCACTTAAGTTTGTTCCGTTCTTATTAACCTCAAGAAATATTTCTGCATCTTTTACAGATACATCATTAAAAACTAACAGTTCTTTAGAAAAAGAATCTAAAGCAATATTAATAAGCCCAAGCTTCATAGCATATGGTTTAGAATAGCCATCAGGATTTGCAATTTTTATATTGCTAATGGTTACAGATTTTTCTATTCCGTCAATATCAATCTTGCCGATTGAAACTTTAACTCCCATAGTTTCGCTACCAACTTTTTCTGCAATAGTTTTAGCAATAGAGCCTAAATTTAAATATAAAGCAACAAAACCAATGACTAGCAAAGCCAATACAGCAAACACTATTTTCTTAACGCTAGATGTAGATTTTTCTTTGTTTTTAGTTGTCATGTACAGCTCCTTAGACTCAATATGTTTATATTGATTAAGAATATAACTTGAAAACCATTTAATTGAAACAGTTGTTTGAAATAAAACTAGTTTTATCTTTTATTGGTACGATTTATAGTTTTTCTATAAGCCTTAATTTTTTCCTGTTTACTTCTATTGTCTTGAGCTGGTTCTTTTTTAACAGGTGTATTTTCCTGTTTAGGTTCTTCAATATCTAATGAGGTTTTATAGCCGACATTTTTTTTATACCCTGCCGTTAATGTAGCTGTATCATCTGCTATTGCTACATTTAAGTTATGCCCAGAAACAACTACACATTTTTTACCAACACGACTTGCATTTAGGTTATGCCCAGATTGTACCACACAGTTATTAGCAATAGATGCGAGATTTAAATTATGTCCAGATGTTACTATTGAACCCTGACCAATAGAATCCACCTCTATATTATGGTCAGATTTGATTTCAGAGTTAGCGCCTACTTTGTGAGCTATAAAACTATGACCAGATTTTGCATCTAAGCTACTCTCAGAATCTTTAATTTCTATGTTGTGACTCGAATCAAGCTTAATGCATCTACCTATTTTACCTTTAATAAATATACTTCCACTATTACTAGAACTTGTCATACTAATGGATACACCACCACTCACTATGTTGAATGAATTATTATTAGATTGCTTAGACTCGAAAGTTTCAATACTAGCAGTGTCCTCAACATTTCCATGAACGGTAATGTTACCATTTTTAATGAAAACCTTTGCTCCATAACCAATATCCCCTGTAACTTCAACAGAGCCATCATGTGTAAAGGTGCTATCTGCTTCAATAGAATCTATTTTTAGTGTAGGTTTCTCAGGCTCATTATTTGGGCTAGTGTTAATTTCTTTTCCATTAATATATATTGGCATATTTTCTCTCCTTGTAAAAATCGATTTAAATATATCACAACACATTATAGAAAGTTAAGAAAAATATCTAATATAGTTCTTGCTTCAAAAATCTGTAAAACTTATATTTGTATAGTAATTCTAATTAATAATATAAGGTTATTAATGAGAATTATAACTAGCGACTGCGAAGCGGGCTTTGCCCGAAGCCTACGTGGCGTTTGAGCGTGGTTTGTAATATTTTTATTGCAAACCAATATAAAGTATAAAAAATAGAAACGAGAAAATATCATATTCCTAAAAACTGAACACCAATCACTCATAGCTATTCTCTACACCTGTTTAGGCTATGGCCTTTGTACTTTGTCTGATGGTTTAATAAAAATTTTAATCAATTCTTATTCGATATTTTTCGTTTTACTTCTTGTGTCTATATTATCTGTTTTATTTACAAGTATTTACGGACTTGTAAAACATGGAATATTATCCTTTAAAACTAATAATATACTATGGCATATCCTACGAAGTTTAGCTATTACAGTCACGGCCTGTGCCAATGCTTTTGCTTTAAGAACGCTACAATTAGATGAGTTTTATTCTATTGTCTTTATTGCTCCTTTTATGTTAGCGGTAATGGCATTTTTATTTTTAAAAGAACCATTAAATAAAAAGCAAATTTACGGAATTGTAGCTGGTTTTATCTGCGTTATTTATATGGTTCGTCCAGGGCAAGAATTATTCCAAGTTGCTTCTTTATTTGTTATTCTAGGCACATTTTTTTATACTATAAATTGCCTTATAATGCGTATTTTAAAGGATACATGCCATACTTTTATATTCCCATTATATACGAGTTTGTCTATTGGTATATTCACTTTAGTTTATATTATTTTAACACCAGAAAATCAAATACCGACTGAAATAAGTAATAAGAATACACTGTTATTTCTATTGCTTGGAGTTACTAGCAGTTTAGGAACCGCATTCTTATCAATTGGATTCCAAAAAGCACCAAACTTGGCTGTTGTTGCTCCATTTCATTATACGCAAATGATATGGGGAATAATAACAGGGTACTTATTATTTGGAGACTTACCAGGTCATGTGACCTTAATTGGAGCAACAGGCTTAATTATTACAGGTATCTACGTACTTAATCATGAAACTAAGAATTCAACGAATAAATCTTGCTCTATTCCCAATAAAAACACTTAAAATCATGGCTTGCAGCATATTTCTAGCTTTTGATTTCGGTTAAGTTTCTTTATAGTTATTTCTCGTTTTGAAGCCTCGCTACGATTTTTGCATGGCTCTTTATATAAAAGCTTAAAAGGCCCTCTGCCTTTTGTATATCTCGCACCAGTGCCATTTTCATGTGTGGCAATACGATTCTGTAAATCATTAGTAATACCTGTATAAAGACTTTTATCAGCACATTCTAAAATATAAACTACCCAACTCATGTAAATATCATTCCTATTCGTATTCCACTAAGGTCAAAATACATTGATTTTATGTATTCTGTTCACCATAGCAGAAATTAATATAGAACAGCCAATCGCTGAGATAATTATTAACTCATGCTTTAATTGGTACAATACATGACACTTGTTCAAAAAGAAATAAAAAAACTAATGATTAGAATAGGATATTTATTGCATTACCAAATAAATTATTATATTCTATGAAAAATTTCGATTTTTAAGGATATTTGCAATATGAGTGGTAACCGAGAAAGCCTAAGCGACCTTCAAGAACTACTTTTTAGAGTACGTTCTCCAAAAACTAGACAATTGGTTGAGGATGCGATAGAAGCCTATTATGGTCGTGCTTATCGCGCTTCTATAATGTCTATATGGGTTGCAGTTTCTTTTGACTTATTAGAAAAAATAGAAGAACTTGCAACATATGGAGATAAAGAAGCTAAGAAATATACTAAAGCACTAAAAGGAAAAATCGAAAGCCGTAATATTCAAAGTTTATCACAAATAGAACAAGAGCTTTTAAAGGTCGCATGTGATGACTTCGAATTAATTTCTAAAGAGCAAAAAACTTTATTTGAACGTTTGAAAGAAGACCGTAATTCTTGTGCTCATCCTGTCTATACATCTGATGGACAAATTTTTACCATTTCTTCAGAACAAGCCAGAATGTATCTTACATATGCTATATCCAATTTATTGTGCCTTGGTCCAGTTAGAGGAAGAAGTTCAGTTGAAAGTATTACCAATGATATAAAAGGTGAAGCTTTTCCTCATGAACCTGAAAATGCAGGACAATTTTTAGAAGAAAAATATCTAAAATATTCCAAAGCGATACTATTAGAAAACTTATTAGAGATTCTTTTAAAAGCTGTTACCAAAGATGATGAATTTTGGAGTGGTTTCCAAAATAATGCACTAAGAGCAATATTAGGTCTATCTCACACTAAGACTAAAAAACATGAGCAATGGATGAAAGACAATCTATCTAAATTTTGCGACTCTCTTGAGTCAGAAGAATTATCTAATATGGTTTCCCTTATTATCCATGATAGCCGTTATTGGGAATGGATAGGAAATCAGCATAGATTACAATTAATAACATTAATTAAAAAGATTTCAATAACACCAAAAACGTACGAAACACCAACACTAGCTACCGCATTATTAGGTGGAGTGGAAAGATATGCACGCCATAAAATAGCCAATAAATTTGGTCTAAAAGATTTCGATGAGATTTTCCATTTAATTTATATTAAAGAACTACAGCCCATTCTCATAGAAAAGCTTCAAGAACTACCTGAGATAGAGCAAACTAAAATAATTAATAAACACCCTCACAAAGGTTTTTCTATTATTGCCGTTAACTTATATTCTAATGCTGGAAGTTTTAGAACAGCAGAACATTTAGGTCAAAATGTAATTCTCCCAATGGTCAATTATTTCGATATAAAATATGTAAATAGTGTTTTGCACGCAGCTGTAAACAACAGCCAGATTTACTGTGCAAATGGCTCAAGCAATATCTTATACATATTTGTAAATACTCTTTTAGAACGAAGTGATATAGATTTTTCATCTGATATTGATTGGAAAAGCTATCAAAAAGGTATAAATCTTTATTACGATGACATAAACAATCTCCTCCTTGAAAGAGGATTAATCACAGAACTTAAACAAGAAAAGACTAATTCTTAAGAAATCCGATTAACTATATATGTTTATAGTTAATTATCACATCTTTTTAGAGTTATTTTTTCTATGCCATCTTTTGTCTTTTCTAGATTGTATTTTTTGTTGATTACCTTGCTTCAGTTTCTCTAATTTTTTAGAAACCTCTGTGAAACGACCTTGCAGTGAAGTAGAACCTTCTCCTAATGCTTCTTTAATAGTAAAAGCATTTATTTCCATTTGGGTCTGTTCTTTCGATACTGGACGGGTAAAGTTCTTTGGATAACCGACATTCTCTATAATATCGCATCTTAAATCACGTCTAGAGAAATTATCATCATAATGTACCGCAACTCCATTCTTCTCAAGTCTTTTTGCAAGTTTCTGCATATTATTCGACTTTGGACCATGGTTATAGATACTAATATTCACTTTGGGGTATTTTGCTTTTAGTGCAGTTAGTTTTTCTGCAGCTCGTTTAATACTGCTTAAGTGACCGCCTGTCATAATCATTACATCAGCTTTTTGATTGCGACCCTGTTTTTTCATTAAGTCCGAAAGTGCGTCAATCTCATTATCCAATATGTTCTTTGACCTATGGTCTTTTGTTAAATTCTCATAGAGAAAATCTTCTGGAGACTTGAAAGTAGAGCTAGGAATGTAAGTTTCAGGATCTTTTTTATTATCACCAAACATAATTGTAGCAACTGTGCGTGCAGAATTCTTATTACTGATAGATAGTACATAACTAGCATATAATGTCTCCTTCATAACTCTCTGACTATATGCAGAACGCTCAACCGCTTCTTTTTCTGAGCCACCAACCAAAAGATATATATTTGTTAAGCTCTGTTCATTCTCTTCTTCAGCGCGAAAAGTATTTATTATCTCTCTACATTCTGAACCAAAATCATCATTATCTATTCTATGACCACATTTATAATCATATATGGCTTTATTACGTGCATCTTCTGCTTTATATTTTTTTATAGCTTCAACATCTTCCCATGAATTCAACATCTTTATATCTCCTTAATATTTATTTGTGATTCTTTTTTATTAATTATAAAGTACCATATTTGGAAAATTATGTCAAGCGTATATTGGTAGCCTATGTAATTTTTATCTATAAACTATATAAAGAAGTATTCTTTATACAAAGTTTTTGCTAAAGTTGGTACTTTAGTAATATCAATATTAGGAGTGTTATTTTAAAAACATGATATCAAATGCTTATTTTAAAAATTTCTTAGGTCATACACCTAGCTGGTATAAATGGACGATTATTTTATTTTTAATCTGTAATCCTATTCTTTACCTTACAGTTGGGCCAGTAATTACTGGATGGGTTGTAGTGCTGGAGTTTATTTTCACCCTTGCAATGGCTTTAAAATGCTATCCATTATTACCTGGTGGGTTAATCGCACTGCAATCAGTGTTTATTGGGCTTACATCTACCAAAACAATTTATCATGAAATTGAAAATGCATTTGAAGTCATATTACTGCTAATATTCATGGTAGCTGGAATTTACTTTCTAAAAAACATGCTGTTATTTATCTTCACTAAAATAGTTTTAAATATTCGCTCTAAAGTCTTTCTATCATTATTGTTTTGTTTTATTTCTGCCATATTATCCGCTTTCTTAGATGCCTTGACTGTGATTGCGGTTATTATCAGTATCAGTGTTGGTTTTTACGGCATTTACCATCGTGTCGCTTCTGGAAAAAAGCCCCACCATGATCATGACCATACAAACGACCAAGAAGTTGAAGAATTAAATCGTGATGATTTACGCAGTTTTCGTTCTTTTTTACGTAGCCTTTTGATGCATGCAGCAATTGGAACAGCTCTTGGCGGTGTATGTACAATTGTTGGAGAACCTCAGAATTTACTAATTGCTTCTAAAGCAGGTTGGAATTTTACTGAATTTCTTTTACGCATGTCTCCAATAACAATACCTGTGTTAATTATGGGACTTATAACTTGTGGTTTATTAGAAATAACTGGTTGGTTTGGCTATGGAGAAAAACTTCCTGCTAATGTTAAAAATATTTTAAAAGATTTTGATGATAAAGAAACCAAAAACAGAACCGATAAAGACAGAGCAGAAATGGTTATTCAAGCTGTTACATTTCTATGGTTAGTAATCGCACTTTCACTGCACCTTGCTTCAGTTGGGTTAATAGGTCTGTCTGTAATTGTTATAGCAACATCTTTCCGTGGAATTAATGAAGAACATAGAATTGGGAAAGCTTTTGAAGAAGCACTACCATTTACAGCCTTATTAACAGTCTTTTTTGTAATTGTAGCGGTAATTGAAGAACAAAGTCTTTTTGCACCTGTAATATCCTATGCCCTATCTTTGCAAGGTAATACGCAAGTACTTGCTTTCTATGGTGCCAACGGACTTCTTTCTATGATTAGTGACAATGTTTTTGTTGCGACAATATACATTAAAGAAATTCATAATGCTTTCTTAGAAGCACAAATTACTAGAGAAAGTTTTGACTCTTTAGCTGTTGCGATTAATGTAGGAACTAATATCCCAAGTGTAGCAACACCCAATGGACAGGCCGCATTCTTATTCTTACTAACTTCATCTGTGGCACCAGTTATCCGTCTATCCTATGGAAGAATGGTTTATATGGCTCTGCCCTATACGATTATCCTATCTATAACTGGTTTTTTATCAATTATGCATTTTTTACAACCAGGAACAGAATACCTAAAAGAAATAGGAATGATTAATGTAATATCCCCTTAAATACAGTTCTACCACTTATTGATTTTTGGTTTTTTACCTGCCCATTCATTTAACTTTGAACCAGCAGCCAACTTAGTCAGCGTACCTACAAAAGTTAATAGAAATGCAGATATAATAGTCGCTGCCATAGCATTGGTTAGCATTAATTCATCTTCTTGCTCCTCAACCATGCATTGAGACACATTAGATAAAGAAGCATTATCACCAAATGAAGCCCTACACTCACGTAAATCCCCGATATTACCTATCTCATAAGGAAACACCTCATCAATAGGGGCTATATACTCTCCAACTTCTTGAAGTAAGTCATAAGCGTCTCTCTCAGAAATATTCTTATCCATCAATATATAGCCAATATTGTCCGACACAGAATCTAGTGCTAGCTGTTTTGTTGTGTTAGTTACTGCTTGTTGATACTCTAGAGAAAGTGAACTTAAGTCAGCCCTATAACTAGCTGCAATTTCAGCAGTCTTTTTTGTTTCTGTATCATCTAAACCAGAGGTTAAAAATATTGCCCCAGAACCAAAAGCGTTCGTAACAATTACCCCTGCAAGCAATACATCATGCATAGAAGTATCCATTAAACTTTTTGATGCTTTATGACGCAAAACTTTTGCTTCGTGTTTTAAGTTCATAACTTTACTCTCCTAATATCTACCACTTATTAATTTTTGGCTTATTAGCTGCCCATTTTTCAAGCTTCCTATGACCAACTAACTTAGCAGCACCGCCAGTAGCGGCGAAACCAAGAATGCTAAAAGCAACTAAAATATGCATATCATTAAGCATATTCTCATCTTTAGCTTCCTCTACTGTACATTCAGACACATTTTCTGGTGAAGCATTATCACCAAATGAAGCCCTGCACTCACGTAAATCCCCGATATTACCTATTTCATGTAAAAACACTTCATTAATAGGAGCTATATCTGCCTTAACAATACGAAACAAAGTACGAACATTAGTCTCAGAAATATCATCATTCATCAATATAGAGCTAATATTAGCTGATACAGCATCCAATGCTTGCTGTTTTGCTTCATCAGTTGTTGCCTTTTTATACTTAGATGTTAACATATTTAACGAAGCGTCATATTCTGCAACAATCTCTGGTGTTTTTTCTGTTTCTATCTCATCTAGATTAGTCTCAGCAACAGTTGCTCCAAGATACAACAACTGTAATGCAAAACCACTATAAATAAGCAAAGCACTTACATCCGTTTCCATTAAACTTTTTGATGCTTTATGACGTAAAACTTTTGCTTCGTGTTTTAAGTTCATAACTTTATCCCTTTTTATTTATTTTATGTGATTCTCCAGAACCATAATAACATAAAAAATAAATATGTCAAGTTAATATATTGAATTATTTATAGCAAAATAGAATTCTACCACTCTTACGGAACCACTGACGGCACTCAGTTACATTTGCATTTGTTAAATCACTGCATAATTGCCAAAAATCTTTACCATGATTCATGTGTTCTAAGTGAGCAACCTCATGTGCGACGACATAGTCCAGCTTATCTTCAGGAGCTAAAATCAATCGCCAAGAAAATGATAATGTACCATTAGATGAGCAACTACCCCATCTACTTGTGGTATCAGCAATGCGAATTTTAGAGATTTTCTTATTAAGTGCTTTTGCTTTGTCTCTCGCACGATTAGATATCTCAAAACGTGCCTCTTTCTTCAAGTAATCAGTAACTCGCCTTGATATATGCTCATTATTGCCTGAAACATAAAGCTTGCCATCTTCACGGTAACAAAGCCCTCGCAATTTACCTGTCGATACTATCTCATGCTCTATACCCATTATAGGAAATTTAAGCCCTGTCTTAAACTCTATTATTTGATTGTTAGCTTCACTAAGTTGTTTTAATATCCAGCCTTGTTGAGCCATTATAAAATCTTGAGCTTGTTTTAACGTTGCAGAAACAGGAAAGGTCAGCACAACACATTGCTGCTTTACGTTCATACGTAAAGATAGGCGTTTAGCTCTAGAATTATGTTTTAATCTAATAGCTTTATCAGGATTAAAACCAGACTCCTCTAAAGAAAACTGTAGTAATGATGGTATCCAATCCTTAGATATGATTTGTTTCTTTTTCTCAAAGAATATCATTACTTACTAACCAAGCTATGAATATCCTCATCTGTGATATCTTTCTTTTCGTCTGCCATTGCTTTAAATCTTATAAATAGAGCTAAAAGCTCTTCCCCTTCAATTTTATAGCCAAGCTCTGCTAGTCTTACACCAAAAGCATTACGACCAGAATGCTTGCCCATGACTAAATGAGATTGATTGCGGCCAACAGATTCAGGCGTCATAATCTCATAAGTCTCCGAGTGTTTTAACATACCATCTTGATGGATACCACTTTCATGCGCAAAGGCATTTGCTC
>JAJFGX010000081.1 GCA_021775895.1 Alphaproteobacteria bacterium
TGCTTATTTCTTGTTAATTTACAGTGCTTTATATACATAGACAATCCTAACATTTTTAAATGTTAGGTGTCAGCCCCAAAAGGAGAAATAAAATGTTTGAATGGTTTAAAAGTGACACTACTAATTTGATAGATGCCATTAAAGAGGGTAGAGATATTGATGCAGAAAAGTTAATAAATAAAATGAGTGCTAGCAATCTACAGAAGCAAGACGATAATGGTAATACACCACTAATTTTCAGCATTATAAGAGGGAAAGATGCTAATGCTATTACAAAAAAGCTAATAGACAAAATGGATAATACTGCACAGAAAAATGATAATGGTAATACAGCATTAAGATGGGCAGTTAAAATGGATTTACCTAATAATATTGTAGATACTTTAATAAGTAAGCAAGGAGGCTATAATACTGTGTTACGTAACGTGGTAGCAGATGGTATGAATGACCTAGCAAGATCGCTTATAATTATTAAAAGAGCAGAAGAAGGAAAGAAAGTTGCCTTAGCTGCAACTGATATATCTGAAGTTGAAAATTATGTAACTAGAGGAGATTCTGATCTCAAATCAAAACTCAACAATCTATTGAATCAAGCAGATGATCAAACTCTATCAGAAGTTTATAGTGCTGCAAGCAAACTTGTTAATAAAAGCAGTGAAGCACCTAAGCCACAACAAAAAATGACAACAAACACTAAGGCTAAAGCTGCAAATATAAAAAACTAGGAAATTAAAGTGAAATGTAAGAAGGAAGTAATAGCAATAGCTATTGCTTCTTTCTTGTATTAAGCACATTCTATCATGTCTTTTGCAAACATCTCACCCTGTTTCTTAGATTTAAGCAGTGTACGTGCTTTTTCATACGCAGGGTCATTCCAAAAAACTAAGCAACCGTTGCAACCTTTACCACAACAACCCTCAACACCAAAGCGTGGGGTTTTTAGTTGCTTGTCTGATGCTCCTTCTTTTATAGCTTCTTGGAGTTCTTCTCGTTTAGCAAGGTATTTTTCATCGCTACCTTTTCCCATTTCAATTCTTGAGGCTTCTTTATCAAATTTTAATTTTGCCCACTCTTTTTTAGTCATTGCCCTTTCTTTGCGAACAATTGACATTAAAGGCAATAATTTTTTTAAGTTTTCTATATCATCTTCATGATCAAACAAAGAAAAATCTATGACTATTAGCGGCTTCTGGCCGCCATGTACTGATTCTGTAACTTTGCCATTTTTGGCACTTTTGAATTCATATATTCGCAAAAGAAATGTTTGTTTTGAATATGGTGAGACAAACTCCAGAACATCGCCAGCATCTATACGATTTTTTACTTCAATGATAAAGGCATCATCTGTGATTTCATGGACAGTGCCTGCAAATTCCCATTCAGCAAGCGAGCGACCCTCTTCATAGCTATGAGCATGATTAGTCAATCTGCCATCATGAAAAGCAAGGCTATAGCCTCTGTTAGGGATAGTATCAAGCTCTTTCATATATTCTTTTGGGCTCCAGTTTTCTGGATCTCTCGCCCAATCATCAATTGCCATGCGGTAGGCTCTCGCAACCACGGCAACATAGTAAGTGCTTTTATTTCTACCTTCGACCTTGAGCGAATCAATGCCTAGTTCCAAATATTTATCTAGCTTTGGCATTAAGCACAAATCTTTGGCATTTAGAATATAAGAGCCTTGTTCGTCCTCTGAAAATGGGAGCAACTCCCCTGGTCTGTAACCTTCCTCTAAAAAGAAATCGAATAGCTCTTGATTATCTTCAGATAGATTAATATCAGTTTCAGTGCCATCTTTTAAACGCATATGTACTTTATAGTTCCATCTGCAACTATTGGCACAATTACCTTGGTTTGCACCACGCTCTGCCATGAAATTTGATAAAAGGCATCTTCCAGAATAGGTCATGCACATAGCACCATGGACAAAAGTCTCTAGTTTAATATCAGGGCATTTTTCTCTAATTTCTACTAATTCAGCAAATGTAACTTCTCTTGCTAACACGCAGAGTGATGCTCCATGCTCTTTCCAAAAATCTACAGATAACCATGAGCATATATTAGCTTGAGTTGAGATATGAAGCTCTAATTCAGGGGCATTCTTTTTCACAAATTGAAACACACCAGGATCGGCAATAATTAAACCATCAGGTTTAACTTTGCGGACAGTTTCTAAGTAGCCCTCAAGTTTCGGTACATCTTTGTTATGTGTGAAAAGATTTAAGGTTAAATATACTTTTTTACCGTGGCTATGAGCATATTCGATTCCTTCAACTACTTCTTCTAAAGTAAAAGCTGACCTTGTGCGTAAAGACATATCAGGTGTCCCCATATATACAGCATCTGCCCCATATAGGATAGCCGTTTTTAACCGCTCTAAAGAGCCAGCAGGCATTAATAATTCAGATTTAAGGGTGTTGTCATTGTTGCTCATGGCTTGGGATTACCACTTGTAGGTTTTGGTTTACTCTTGTTTTCTTTAATCTCTTTTTGTTCTTGTTCCAACTTACGTTCCGCATCTTTTTTGTCAGCCATATGATGTGCAGGAGGCTCTGGTTTGTGTTTCTCAAGCCCAAGCTTTGTAATATCAGGCTGTTGAATGTCATCAATAAATTCTTTGTTATCCATGACGTTGTGTAATTTCTTTAGATTGCCTCTGTCGTGGTTTTCCCACAACTTCATATAATCCTTAGGCGACCAGCCATAAATATCTTGTTTATCTGGATTAGCACCAGCATCTATTAACATCTCAATCACTTTCATACGACGTGGCAAGCCCGCAGATAAAGCGGCACTATGCAAGGGAGTCCAACCTTTGCCATTATCAGCATTGAAATCTGCACCAGCATATAACAAATTTTTAACAATTTCTAATTCACCCCAATATGAGGCTTGGTGCAAAGCGATAAGGCCACGATTATTCTTAATATTAATTTTTGCACCTGATTTTATAAGGGATTTTACGGCAGAAATGTCACCGTCTTTTGTCGCTCTATATAGACGTGTGCGACCTAGGCCGTCCTGACCGTTAATCCCCCAGTCACTGAATATATTAAATACTCTTTTCACTTGCTTTGAATACCTATCTAAATTTTCATGTTTGATAAACGTATATATTTTCCATTAAAATTTCAAGCTTTTTATGCAATTTTATAATATTATAGTAATATGATATAAATTACTTGTAATTATGCTGTAAAATATGTTATAGTTCTGTCACATCATTGTTAAAGACTTTATATATTTAAGTTTTTAACTTAATGGGAATAGATGGTAATTGCCGAATGGTCGGGATTATCGCACATATTTGCCAAAAGGAGAAGTATCATGAGCAAAGTCATAGGTATCGATTTAGGTACAACAAATTCTTGTGTGTCCATTATGGACGGAGACAAACCAAAAGTTATCGAAAATGCAGAAGGCGTGAGAACAACTCCGTCTATGGTTGCTTTTATAGAAGATAACGAACAGTTAGTTGGTCAGCCAGCAAAACGTCAAGCAGTTACCAATCATGAAAACACAATTTCTGCTATTAAGCGTTTAATAGGTCGTCGTTTTGATGAAAAAGAAATTAAAGATCTTGCAAAAACTACACCTTATAAAGTTGTAAAAGGTGAGAATGGCGATGCTTGGGTTGAAGTAAATGGTGAGAAATATGCTCCTAGTCAAGTTAGTGCATTCATTCTACAAAAAATGAAAGAAACAGCTGAATCATACCTTGGTGAAAAAGTTGAGCAAGCAGTTATCACTGTTCCTGCTTATTTTAATGACAGTCAACGTCAAGCAACTAAAGATGCTGGTAAAATAGCAGGGCTTGAAGTATTGCGTATTATTAATGAGCCAACAGCGGCCGCCTTATCATATGGTTTAGATAAAAAAGATAGCGGTACAATAGTTGTCTACGATCTTGGTGGTGGAACATTTGATGTTTCTGTGCTTGAAGTGGGTGATGGAGTGTTTGAAGTTAAAGCCACAAATGGTGATACATTCTTAGGTGGTGAAGATTTTGATACACGCATTATGGATTACCTTGCTGACGAATTTAAAAACGAGCAAGGAATTGACCTACGTGAAGATAAGCTAGCTTTACAACGTTTAAAAGAAGCGGCTGAAAAAGCAAAAATTGAGTTATCTTCAACTACTCAAACAGAAGTTAATCTTCCATTTATTACGGCAGATCAATCAGGGCCTAAACACTTAAACGTGAAGTTGAGTCGTGCGAAACTGGAATCATTAGTTGATGATTTAGTACAGGGTACGCTTGCTCCATGTAAAGCAGCTTTAAAAGATGCTGGTATTAAAGCCTCTGATATTGATGATGTTATTTTAGTTGGTGGAATGACTAGAATGCCAAAGATTCAAGAAATAGTTGCTAGTTTCTTTGGAACAGAGCCTCATAAAGGTGTAAATCCTGATGAGGTTGTGGCTGACGGTGCTGCAATTCAGGCAGGAGTACTTGCTGGTGATGTTAAAGATGTATTGTTGCTAGATGTAACTCCTCTATCTTTGGGAATTGAAACATTGGGCGGAGTGTTTACTCGTTTAATCGATAGAAATACTACTATTCCAACTAAAAAATCACAAACATTCTCAACTGCTGAAGATGGTCAAAGTGCTGTGACAATTCGTGTGTTCCAAGGTGAACGTGAAATGGCAATGGATAACAAAATATTGGGTCAATTTGATTTAATTGGAATTCCATCTGCTCCACGAGGTATGCCACAAATTGAAGTAACATTTGATATCGATGCTAATGGTATAGTTCAAGTGTCTGCTAAAGATAAAGCTACAAATAAAGAACAGCAGATTCGTATTCAAGCCTCAGGCGGTCTATCTGATGCAGATATTGATCAAATGGTTAAAGATGCAGAATCTAATGCAGAAGAAGACAAAAAACGTAGGTCTTTAATTGAAGCTAGAAACGGTGCTGAAGCATCTATCCACGCTACAGAGAAAACCCTATCTGATCTTGGTGAAAAAGCTGATGCTGATGATAAAGCAGCTATCGAATCTGCAATTGAAGATTTGAAATCAGTTATTGAAGCTGATGATGTTGACGTTATCACTGAAAAAACCAGTGCGTTGCAAGAGCTTGCAATGAAACTTGGTGAAGCATTGTACAGAGCTCAACAAGAAGCTGAAGCGACGACTGCTGGTGATAATAGTACTGAAGAAACAGCTGATACAGAAGCTGGTGCTGATGCTAAGTCTGATGACGGTGATATTGTTGATGCAGAGTTTACTGAAGTTAATGATGAAGATGAAGAAAGTAAATCTGCATAATGTCAAAACAAGACCTGTATGAAACTCTAGGTGTTGCAAAAAATGCATCAGCAGATGAGCTAAAAAAATCTTATCGTAAGCTAGCGATGAAGTATCATCCTGACCGCAATAAAGATGATAAAGATGCGGAACAGAAGTTTAAAGAGATTAGTGGCGCTTATGATATTTTAAAAGATGAGCAAAAACGTGCGGCTTATGACCGCATGGGACATGCTGCCTTTGAAAATGGTATGGGTGGCGGTAATGCTGGTGCTGGCGGAGGATTCGCTGGTGGCAATTTCTCTGATATCTTCGAAGAAATGTTTGGTGATTTCATGGGGGGAGGTTCTAGAACCTCTCAATCCATGGGTGCTAGAAGAGGTGCAGATCTTAGCCATGAAATATCTATTTCACTAGATGATGCTTTTAATGGAAAAGACATTACTATTAAGGCTGAAACGTGGCAATCTTGTGATCCTTGCTCTGGCAGTGGTGCAAAAAAGGGCTCTAAACCAATTGTTTGTGATGGTTGTGGTGGCGTTGGTCGTGTCCGTGCTCAACAGGGTTTCTTTACGGTTGAGCGTACTTGTCCGACTTGTAATGGAGCGGGGCAAACTATTAAAGACCCATGTGCTTCATGTCATGGAAATGGTAGATTACGCAAAGAGAAAACTCTAGAAGTTAATATCCCTGCTGGCGTTGAAAGTGGTACACGCATGCGTCTTAGCTCTGAAGGTGAGGCTGGCGTAAGAGGTGGCCCTCCCGGTGATTTATACGTATTTATTTCAGTTAGACCGCATGATTTCTTTAAACGTGATGGAGCAAATCTTTATTGCCGTGTACCTGTATCATTTAATACAGTGACACTTGGTGGAGAGTTAGAAGTACCAACAATTGATGGTAAGCGTGCAAAAGTAACAATTCCAGCTGGTACGCAAACAGGACAACAATTTAGATTGAAAAGCAAAGGTATGCGTATCTTGCGTTCTCCTAGTAAAGGGGATTTATATGTTGAGGTTGCTGTTGAAACTCCAATTAAGCTTAGCAAGAAACAAAAGAAATTAATGGAGGATTTTGGTAATAGTGAGACTGCTCAGAACACACCAAAATCACATAGCTTCTTTGATAAAGTCAAAGAACTGTGGGAAGACTTAAAGGATTAGTCTCTATTTAAGTGTTTTATTAATTTGTCTGGTTGAATATAAATGAGTCTTTTTGTCTCTATTACCAAAAGATTTCATTATATCTGCATCATTTATTAATGATTCTATTGCTGCTGTTTTTATTATAAACTCTTGTAAGCTTTCCATTTCACTATCATTTGGTAAGAAAAAGCGGGGGAAAGTAGTCATATTCACATCTTCTTTATAGCTAGATGGTACTACTTCTAAAGAACATGAAGAACTATTCATTTTAAAAAATTTAACATTATATTGTGCCTTTTCTACAATTAAAACACCAGAGAGTAATATTTGACCGGGACTAACATATTCTTTTGTATAGGGCATATAAGTTAAATCTAATTTAACGTTAATTCCAGCTTGCTGAACTTCATGAAGTCCTTTACTTAGTGAAGTTATCAAGTCATTAATTCCATCATTATCCCAATCACTCTTACGGGCTGCTTTAAGGTTTTGGAACTGTTCTTTTAATTTTTTTGCTTTATACATTGTTATTAATTACCAAGTAGAACATTCTTTTTTATGCAACATGCAAAGACCTGAATTAACACGTTCCATATCCTTCATAACAGTGATTCTTGCCCATTCTGACGAACCAATCGCATGGGTTTTTGCTAAGGTGAAACATTGTTGAATAGACTTTACTGGAAAAGACATAGCCCCTATCATACGATTACTATAGCTATATGAGACTAAACACATATCAGCACTGCCATCCTTAGAGTTTGTGTCCTCTATTTTAAAATCCTCTGCAACAGCCACTGTACTAGATGCTAAAAGAGTAAGTGCCAACATACTCTTTAATATAGTTTTATTTTTCATTGTTATCCCCTTATTAATGTAAAAAATTATTCAAGCTTCAGCATACATCAATTTCATGTATATGTCAAATAATATGTGTTGTGATTACTCGTTAAATTGAATTTTTGATGCTTACAGGCATCTGAAATTGTATAGTTATAGTATTCTGAACAATAAAAAAAAGGCGAGATAAACAATCCCGCCTTTTAATATTTATATTTTCTAGATGTTAGGCTTTAGGACCTTTACCACCAGAAATCTTTTTAATAACGTCAGCGAACTGCTTGTTAGTTTCTTGCATAGCTTTTTTAGCTTCTGCGCCAAACTCTTTAGCCATAGGAGTTACAACAGCTGTTGCTTCTTGTGTAAATTTATCCGCAGCTTCTGCAGTTTTTGTAGCAACTTCGCTACCTTTTTCTGCTAGTTCTACAGCTTTCTCTACAGCCATAAACTGAATTGCTTCTACTTTTTCTGGATCATTAGCGATTTCCATTGCTTGATCTACAGCTTTATCTGCTTTTTCTACTGCTTGATCCATTTTTTCCATTGTTTTTGTTACTAGTTCATTAAAGTTCATAATCTTTTCCTCTATTTTAGTTTAAGTTTTGTCGTTCTTTGTTATTAACGAATCATTTATAACACAAAATATAATTATGTGCAATACAAATGTAATAAAGTTATACGGGTTTTTTATGTACAGCCCTAAAGTCAGCTAACCCAAGCAATACGTAGGATATTAGTGCTACCCGGAGTGCCGAAAGGAACGCCTGCGGTTATTACTAAACGTTGTCCTTGCTCAGCTAGGTTATATTCTTTTGCTAAGTATGTTGCTTTTTTAACCATATCTCCAAAATTATCTACATCTTTGGTATAAATAGCATGCACCCCATAAGATAGCGACATTCGCCTTGCTACAGATAAATCTTCGGTTAGGCACATTATAGGAACTGCGGGGCGTTCCCTAGCTGCTCTAAGCGCTGTAGAGCCTGTAGTTGTATAGCTAACAATTGCCGCTGCATCTATCATATCAACAACACGGCTACTAGCAGATGTAATAGCATCAGCTGATGTTTCCTCATGATCTGGGTGTTCAACTTCCATCATTGTGCGATAAAGTGGATCTTTTTCGACGTTTGAGGCGATTTTACGCATCATCTCGGCTGCTTCAACTGGGTAATCACCAGAGGCTGTTTCAGCCGATAACATAACAGAATCTGCACCATCATATATAGCAGTTGCTACATCTGAGGCCTCTGCCCTAGTTGGCGTAGGAGATGTCACCATAGATTCTAACATTTGTGTTGCAATAATCACCGGCTTGCCCGCATTTCTTGCCATACGAACTACATGTTTTTGTACTCTTGGCACTTGCTCTGCTGGAATTTCAACACCTAAGTCTCCTCTGGCTAACATCACAGCATCGGACATTGCAATAAGCTCTTCCAAATGATCTAGGGCTGATGGCTTTTCAAGTTTTACAATTAGCTTAGTTCTTTTATTTATAACCCGCCTAGCCTCAGCCACATCTTCTGGTTTTTGTACAAATGATAAAGCAATCCAATCAACACCCATTCTAACAGCGGCTTCAAGGTCTTTTAGATCTTTTGGCGTTAAAGGAGATGTTGGCAATATTATATCTGGTAGGTTAACTCCTTTTTTATCAGATATTTTTGTACCTGCTATACATTCAGCTTCAATAAAGTCTTTGCCTTTTTTTACCACACGCATTTTAACTTTGCCGTCGTCAATTAAAAGATGATTGTCTTTTTCTAAAGCTTCTATAACCTCGGGGTGAGGTAAGCAAACACGTTTTTCATTGCCAGCTTTATCATCTAAATCAAAGCGTATAATCATGCCTTTTTCTAAAGCAATAAAACCATTTTTGAATGTTCCAACACGTATTTTAGGCCCTTGTAGGTCGGCAAAAACTCCGATAGGACGGCCATTTTTATCTTCAAGCTCACGAATATACTTTATATTTTGAGCATGGCCATCATGCGTACCATGACTAAAATTTAAGCGAAAAACATCTACTCCACCTGTATGATATAAATTTGATATTATTTCAGGCGTAGAACTTGTAGGCCCTAATGTTGCGACAATTCTTGTTTGTCTATAGCGTCTTTGTGAAGTTTTAATAGCTGTTTTATTTTTCATTCTGTCCTCTTGTTATATAATAGCTTTCACTAGCTTTAAACACAAGAAATCATCAACAGCTCTCATTTCACCAACTGTAATCTGTTGATTGTCGTACACAACGCCACTACCATCTGGTGTGTACCCAAGCTTTATATAAAGACGCATAGCTGCTCCATAATCTTTATTCACTCCAACACCTATTCCAATATCAGTATAATCGTTATGCTTTGCTTCTTTTTCACAGTGTATAACTAATTTTTTCCCTATACCTTTCTTACGCATATCATGAGTAACAAACAAATCTTGTATTTCTGGTATATCCATTTTTCTAAAAGGATTATATGCAGGGTCTGAAATAAGCTGTATATATCCTGCTGGCACATTGTTATAAAAAGCAATATAAATTTTGCGTTTACCTGAGGCTTGTTCTTGCAGACAACGCTCAAAATAATTTGTTTCTACATTTTTATTTACTAAGTATAAGTCTTGCAAACAATTGATACTTGCAGGTTTAATAATGCAATTTGTCATTACTATTTCTTAACCCACCATGTATCAAGATAACCTATATCATATTTTGGTTTAATATCTGGTTGCCCAAATTTATTCCAATAAGCTATACGAAAATGATCATTATGCCACTGTGGGATAACGTAATAATTCCACAATAAGACTCTATCTAAGGCTCTTGTTCTAACAATCAGCTCTTTTCTTGAAGGGGCTTGAATAATCATATCAATTAATTTATCCACCACAGGATTTTTAATTCCTATAATGTTTCTACCGCCATTAATTTCCGCCTTTTCAGAGTGCCAAAAATCTCGTTGTTCATTACCCGGAGATAAAGATTGTCCGAATGTTTGCACAACCATATCAAAATCGAAATCTTCGATACGTTTTTGATACTGGCTTACATCAACAATACGCAGTTTAGCATTAACGCCTATTTTCTTTAAATTACCAATAAAAGGCATAACCCATCTTTCAAAGGCAGGGCTAACTAATAAAATCTCAAAAGAAAGAGCCACATCGTTTTTCTCACGTAGGCCAGTATCTTTATTTAATAACCAACCTGCTTTGTCTAATGTTTTCATAGCTATCCTTAGATTCTTCCTTAAATCTTTGCCGCTACCATTAGTTTTAGGTGGTTGATATTCGGAGGTAAAAACCTCATTTGGAATTTGCCCTCTGAATTGTTCTAGAATTGCTAATTCTTCTTTTGTTGGTAGTCCTGTAGATGCTAACTCCGAGTTTGAGAAGAAACTTCTTGTTCTTTTATAAGTGCCATAGGCAAATTGTTTATTAGACCATTCAAAATCAAAAGCATACGCCAAAGCTTTACGTACTTCTTTGTCGGCAAATATATCTTTGCGAGTATTAAAAGCAAACCCTTGCATTCCTGCGGGGCGTTCATGTGCTTGCTCCCGTTTAATTATACGATTATCTAATACGGCAGGAACGTTATATGCTGTTGCCCATGTTTTTGCGATATTTTCTTGTACAAAATCATAACCACCAGCAAAAAAATCTTGTTTTGCTACAGACTCGTCACGATAGTAAGTAAATGTTATTTCATCAAAATTATAGCGTCCCTTATTTATTGGTAGCTCTTGTCCCCACCAATCATTTACTCTTTCATAAACTATGCTTCGTCCTGCTTCTAAAGATTTAACACGGTATGGCCCACTGCCAAGCGGTTTTTCTAGCGATGTTTTATTAAACTCTTTACCTGCCCAATAATGTTTAGGGAATATTGGGAATTGTCCCATGATTAAAGGAAGCTCTCTATTTCCTTTTATATTAAATTGGAATTTAATTTGATGAGTGTTCTCAATAGTTACTTTTTCTACATTGGCATAGTAAGCTTTATAAAATGGGTTGCCTTCTTTAATTAGAATATTAAAGCTCCATTCTACATCAGCAGCAGTTAGAGCTTTACCATCATGCCAACGAGCCTTTGGATTAATATAAAAACGTACCCAACTTCTATCTTCTGGCATTTCAAATTTTTCGGCTATTGATGCGTATTCACTAAATGCCTCATCATTAGAGCTAACCAATAGAGTTTCATAAACCATGCTCATTCCAATGGCAGAATTTCCTTTAAGAATATAAGGGTTCAGACTATCAAAAGTACCCATTGCAGATAGGCTCAAGCTTCCACCTTTTGGTGCATGAGGATTTACGTACTCAAAATTAGAAAAATCACTGTCATATTTTGGCTCTCCATGTATCGCCATGCCAGATACAGATAGAATATTTTCAGCATGAACTTTTGAGGCAAAAGGAATAAAACTAAGTATAGATATAATAATTGGTAAGATGATATAAAACATATTGATCTCTTTCATTTGGAAAAAAATTGACAATAAAAAATAACACGTTACGCTATTAAAGATAAAGCACATTTAAAATAATTAAATTTGGTTACAAAATGAAAATATATAACACAGAAGATAGTTACGGTATTATTAGTAAAGTCATACATTGGTTGGTCGCTTTAATTATTATCGGTTTAATCGCTGTTGGGCTTTATATGACAGGGCAGAAATACTCTCCAGAAATAGGAAAACTATACTGGATACATAAATCGTTGGGTGTTCTTGTTTTAGTCTTATTTTTTATACGTGTGCTGTGGAAGCTTATGAATAAGGCACCAAACATACTTGGTAATCCAAATGCAAAAGAAAAATTTCTTGCTCACTCTATGCATATAGCTCTGCTTGTTTGCATGTTTGTAATGCCTGCCTCTGGCTGGCTTATGTCTTCATCTGGAGGGCATTCAGTTACTTTCTTTGATTTAATAAAACTGCCTAACTTAATTGGTAAGAGCGATAGCCTACACCATTTATTAGAATTTATACATGAATATACATCATACGCTTTAATTGGCTTAATTGCTGTACATGTAGCAGCCGTTTTGCATCATCATTTCATCAAAAAAGATGCAACATTAAAACGTATGATGTTTAAATAATTCCAAGCCTAAGCTGCGTTCTTTTTCCAAATAGCACTAGCAAAAGCATCATCTAGTGGGGTATCAGCTATATGATTTACGTAGTTAGATAATGTTTTAAAGGCAAGACCTAGAACCACCTCTAATGATTGTGCTTTAGTAAAACCAGCATCAAAAAAATTCTTTGTGGCTTCAGGTGATGGACAGCCATTTTTTTCAACCATATCTTTTGTATATAATTTTAAAACCTCTAATTTATTATCATTAATTGCAACACCATCACGGATAGATTGCACAACATTATCTGCAACTCCATGCATGCCAGCAATTGTAGTATGTGCAGCAACACAGTAATGACAATTATTATAATAACTAGCTGTTAGTAAAATTACTTGTTGCTCTGTCGGGGTGAAAGATGAACGCCCAAAAATTTCAGCTATTGTAAGATACGCTTCAGGGACTACCTCAGATGATGCCATTACTGCTAATAAATTTGGTACAAACCCATATTTCTCTTGCACCATATCTAGTTGTTTCTTAGAGCCTTCACTTGCTGTTTCTTTTGTGTGTACTTGGTATGTCATGTTATTATATTCTCCTAATGTTGATTTTAGTATAATTGTAGCTTGAATATTTTCGTTTTATAGTCATTTTATGTTACAAATTTTCTTCTTAAGGAGCAAAAAATGGAAACAGAAGAATTTTCTTTATTTAATGGGAAATTAAAACTATATCAGCCAAAACACGGCTATCGAGTAGCTATCGACCCTGTTTTACTTGCAGCTTCTGTGCCAAAAGAGAAATTCATAAATTCTAGAATTCTTGATATGGGCTGTGGTATTGGTACTATTGGTTTTTGTTTGTTATCACGTTTTAAAGCCGAAATCACAGGCATAGATATCCAGCCAGAGCTTATAGAGATTGCAAAGCAGAATACAAAACAAGCAGGTGATATAAAATTTATATCTGGCGATATTTCGACATACAACGCAGATAACCCATACGATGCTATAGTTATGAATCCACCTTATATGCACGACGGCACGCTAGCAAAGACAACAAATAAACGCCTTGCCAATGCAGAGACTGAAGATATAAAATTTATTGACTGGGCAGAATCAGCCGCCAACAATCTTAATAAAGGTAGTTATCTATTTTTAATTCATCGAGCTGACCGCTTAGATAATATATTAAAAGATTTACAAACAGCAGAGTTTGGTAGCTTTACTGTATTTCCATTATGGCCTAAGAAAGATGTGCCAGCAAAACGTGTTATTATTATTGCTAGGAAGCAGAAATATGCCCCATTAAAATTATTGTCAGGGTTAACGCTACATAAAAATCAATCCTATACTAAAGAAGCACAAGAAATACTATCCAATAAAGCTGAACTGAATACTCTATAAATGAAGCATCAAATAAATTGAGAGATTAATTGCAAATAGAATTGTTGCTCCCCATATTATTTTTGCGGAGTGTTTTTTCTTTGGTGTGCAAGAAGAATGCTCACAACCAGTATTGTGGCAATCAATTCTGGAGCTTATTCCATAAGCAATCCAACCAAATGTAAGAAGAACGGCAGAGCCTATAATAATTGGTGTTTCCCATACATGAATAAAACCGTGCCATGATTCCATAAATGATGGCAGAACAGAAATCATACCAAAACTTGCCATTAAGCTCAGAACGCTAAAAATACCAGGTAGAACACAACAAAAAACATGGCTTACTGCTGTTGTTATAACTACCCATGAAATTCCTCTATACATCACACTTGACTCAAACAATTATATGCTCCTAATAATATCAGCATTATGGTTTACCAAAAAAACCTAAATTACCACGAGGTGGCTTTTTATTGGATATATTCTTAGCATCTTTGCTGGTTTTATTAAAGTTATTTAGAAGCCCTTTTTTTCTTTTCTCTTCATATTCTTCAAAAAGTTGTTTCATTGATAATTTACGAATATCATCAGCCATAAAAGTGGCAGAACTACCATAGGTATCTGTAATATGTGGATCTGCTCCATGTTCTAGTAATATCCTAGCATTCTCTACTTGGTACGATCTAACAGCACTATGTAGGGCTGTACTGCCATAGGTATCTGCAGCATTAACATCAATATTTTTATCACTTAATATTTTCTGAAGTAATCCCCTATTTGCACCCCAAGCACCACTGGCAAGTTGCAGAATTGTTCCACCATCACTATTATCAGTAATGTGAATGTCGGCACCTTTGTTTATTAGCCATTCAGCTAAAGAAATATTTGGTTGGTATAGTAAAGATCTATATAAAACGGTTGTTCCTCTAGAATCTTTTTTGTTTATGTCTGCACCAGCATCGACCATAGCCTTAACATTGTCATCATTGTAATAAGCGCCAATAAACATTTCTTGCAGTGCTGTATTACCACTGCTGTTTTCGTGATTTATATCAAGCCCTTTATCGACAAATTCTTTTATAAGGTGTTTAAAATCAGTCCTACCAATAAAGAATAAAGCATTTTTATTGTTCGCTGTTACTCTTTCAATATCTGCCCCTGCATCTATGAGTTTTCTTACAATGGTTTCTTTTTGACATTCAATTGCTCTCATTAGTGGGGTTGTTCCAGAGCTATCACTAGCGTTAATATCGGGTGAATACTTCATTAATGTATCAAATAATGGGTTATCATTTCTATATGAAGTAATGCTTTCATATAGAACTGGTGAATTAAATACATCAGCACCAGAAGAAATTAACATTTCTATCATCTTTATATCATCATTTCTAACCGCAATAATAAGCGGTGATGTTTGATTGCCATCTTCTTTGTTTACACTAGCACCATAACTTATCATTTTATGAACAATATCAAGTTTTTTGAGGGCTACGGCTTGATGAAACGGGGTTTTCTGATTGCTAATATTTTCTTTATTTAGCATTTTTACTGCATCTGTTTTTAAGATGTTATCAATAATTTTTTTGTCTTTGTTCTTTAAGGCGAGATGTAGAAGACTCATACCTTCATTATTTGTAGCTGTAACATCAACACGGTAGTGCATAATTTTTTGTACAACACTTAAATTGTTATATTCAACTGCATAATGAAGTGGACGCATACCAATGTGATTTGGCTTGTCGACCTTACTTGTCATTTTTAGAATGAAAGAAACGGTATTTACATCATGTTTTTGTGCAGCTATATGCAAGGGAAGATTCCCTTTTTTATCTGTAATATTAATGTCAGCCCCTTTATCAATTAATTTTTTTATAAAGGAAAGGTTTGGCTCATCTTCTTCTATTAAAAGAAGTAATGCTGTTCTACCTCTTTTACTTTGTTCATTTAAAGAGACATTTTTCTCTAACATAAGATCAACCATCTCTTCATCTTTATTAAAAGCAGCGTAATGCATTAAATTACAGCCATTGCTATCTAACACATCATAATCAATTTTATTTTCTATGATTAATTTCTTAACTATATCTCTATGACCATTTATAAATGCTTCCATAGCATAGGTACGACCTTCAGATTCAAAGAAATCATTTGGCCTATCTCTAACTGTATGTAGATCCTTTTTTTCCAATTCAGTATCTCACTTATTTTTAATGGTGCCCCCGGGGTGACTCGAACACCCGACACCTGGTTTAGGAAACCAGTGCTCTATCCTGCTGAGCTACGGGAGCATATAGTGATTCCACTTTGCTTTTACACGTTGTTATTGCGTCACTCACCTAGTAAGCCTAGGCTTCGCTCCTTATGCCTAGTGTAAAAAACAAATTGAAAAGACTATACAACCATGATAACTGTTTTTTATAATAAAGAAAACCCCACCTATATTAAAATAGATGGGGTTTAATTTATAAAAAGACTTATTAGTAATAATTAAGCATCATCGCTGTCTTTTTTATCTTTCTTTGCAGCAGGCTTTTTTGTCACTGTTTCTTTGGCAGGGGCTTTTTTAGCCGCAGCCTTTTTAGCAGGAGCTTTCTTTTCTTCTTTTTTGACAGTCTCAGCACTTTGTAGAGCGGCACCTAAAATGTCACCCAAAGAAGCACCACTATCAGAAGATCCAAAGTTTGCCATAGCTTTTTTATCTTCATCTACCTCGTATGATTTCACAGATAGCTGAATTTTCTTTGACGCACGATCAATTTTGACTACTTTAGCATCTATTTTTTCATCTACTGCAAAACGGTCTGAGCGTTGTTCAGAACGTTCTTTAGATAGATCAGATTTTTTAATGTAGCCACTAACAGCACCATCATTAATAGTAACATTTATACCATCAGTGTTAATCTCTGAAATTACACAAGTCACAAGATCGCCTTTTTTCAGGTCACCAAGGCTTGAGGTGAATGGATCACCTTCAAGTTGTTTAACACCTAAAGAAACACGCTCTTTTTCTGGCAATACTTCTAATATTTTAACTTTAATATTTTGACCTTTAGTGAAAGTTTTTAACATTTCTTCGCCTTGTTGATCCCAAGACAAGTCAGATAAATGAACCATACCATCGATATCGTCACCGACATCTACAAATAATCCAAATTCTGTAATGTTACGAATTTCACCTTCAAGCTCATCACCAGCTTTGTGTTTTTCACCAAATGATAACCATGGATTTTCAACACATTGTTTTAAACCAAGGCTGATACGACGTTTTTCTTCATCAATATCTATAACCATCACGTCAACTTCTTGACTTGTAGCGACTATTTTACCTGGGTGTGCATTTTTCTTAGTCCATGACATTTCTGAAACATGTACTAAGCCTTCAACACCATCTTCTAACTCAACGAAAGCACCATAATCAGTAATATTGGTGATAGTACCTTTGTATTTTTCACCAACAACAAACCTAGCGATTACACCACTCCATGGATCATCATTCATTTGTTTCATACCAAGACTTACTCTTTGGCTTTCTTTGTTGAATTTAATAACTTGAACATCAATAGTTTGCCCAACTTGTAAAACTTCTGAAGGGTGATTAATACGCTTCCAAGACATGTCTGTCACGTGCAGAAGACCATCAACACCACCCAAGTCAATAAATGCACCATAGTCTGTAATGTTTTTCACAACACCTTGTAGAACTTGACCTTCTTCTAAATTAGCGACTAATTCAGTTCTAGCTTCTGCTCTACTTTCTTCTAGGATTGCTCTACGTGATACAACTATGTTGTTACGTGCTCTATCCATTTTTAGAATCATAAATGGTTGTGGTTCACCAATAAGGACGGATGGGTCACGGATTGGACGAATATCAACTTGAGAGCCAGGTAGGAATGCAATTGTTCCGCTTAGATCAACAGTAAAGCCACCTTTAACACGGCCAAATATTGTTCCTGTAACTTGTTCGCCTGCTTCATGAAGTTTCTCAAGGTCTCCCCATGCTTCTTCACGACGTGCTTTCTCACGGCTAAGAACTGTTTCTCCATGTTTGTTTTCCATACGCTCGACATATACTTCAACCATGTCGCCAACTTTAACTGTCGTTTGCAGTCCAAATTCTCTAAGTGAGACACGACCTTCAGATTTTAAACCTACATCTATAATAGCTGAGTCGCCATCAATTGTGACAACCACACCTTTAACAACCATACCTTCGAAGCGTTCGACCTCTCCCAGCGTTTCTGTAAGCATATCTTCGAAACTTGATTTTTCTCCTGTAATGTCTTCAATAGACACTTCTTCTATTTTGGCGTTTACTTGTGCCATAATTATATTCCTCTTCTTCTTATTAAAATACGATAGATCTTCCACATTTTCGCTCATGCATGATGGCTGCAAAGAAAAATCGCTGCATATTACTAAAAATACACTATTGTGTTTTATGTATTTATTGTTGAAAGGTCAAGTATTATTTATTGTTTATAGTTCTCTGGACGTAGTTCACTATCAATAAAATCTGGAACTTCTAAATCATTTTCCATTTCAGCTTCTTTTTCAGAGGCTAGACGCATCCATAAAATTTTATCAGGTGATACTGGTGGTTCTCCACGTTTGATTTTATCCACATGTTCCATGCCAGACACAACATTTCCAAATACAGTGTATTTACGGTTTAAAAACTGTGCATCATCAAATGTTATAAAGAATTGGCTATCTGCACTATCTTCGTGCTGAGCGCGAGCCATACCAACAGTACCACGAACAAAAGGAGCGGTAGAAAATTCTGCTTTAATATTTTGTCCAGAACCACCTGTGCCTGTACCTGTAGGATCACCTGTTTGTGCCATAAAGCCATCAATTACTCTGTGAAAAACTAAACCATCATAAAAACCTGAGCCAGCAAGATCTTTAATTCTTTCAACGTGGTTGGGTGCTAGGTCTGGTCTCAATTTAATGAACACTTGACCACTATCTAAGCTCATTATTAGCATGTTTTTATCTTCCATTGATTTTTGTCCTTTTTGTATGTTTTCTGCTTGTCCAATTGAAGCTCCTCCATAAATAAGGATTAATGTGGCCGCAACAAAAAAAGCTTTGATATATTTATTCATTTTTTTAAATCTTTCTCACTTAAATGATAGTCCTCTAAAAATTATTCTAACCATATCTTGATAAAGAATCATTAAAAAAATATCAAGTAAAGATTTTTTATTAAAAGTGCTTTTTTATTTTATTTAAAGTGTGGTTAAAATTGCCTTCGTGCAGAATCCCTATTCCCCCAGCTTTTTCCCAGTCTTTAATATTGCTTTCTCTATCGTCGACTAGAATGTGGTTTTCTTTAGCTAGCAAATGTTTAAGCTTGCTAGGACAAATAATTAAATCCATCAAAGCCCATTTACCACGTTTTGAATCAAAGTTTTCAATCCACTTAGCCTTACCGCCATGGCAATCAGGATTAACCATGGGCCCTGTTAGAAATTTTGTATCAGCATATTGTTGTATGTCCTTGTAAAAGTCTAAAGCACCATCATAAATAGGAATTGTAGACCACCACTTATAATCGAGAGCATCATAATTAAGTTTTCCATCTGGCTTATATTTTTTTTCTTTTTTTGCGTGTGAATTAAAATCGGCAAGCACTCCGTCTATATCTAGAAATATTGTTGGTTTTTGCATTTATAGCTCCTAACACTTTGTTTATTTAATATTGAAAATAATTGATATTATTATATAAATACTTGATAATTTTGTTAACAGCAAGAATAATCAATGCTATATATATTTTTTCTTCAAGGAAAAATAGAAAGAAAAACACTTCAAGGAGAATTTTTGTGACTAAAAAACGGTTGTTTATTTTAAAATTGTTATTGCCTGTAATTGCTTTATTAGGTGCTTTTTATTTTCCTGCTTTAGCTATGGCAGATGGATTTGCAAAGCCTTGGCAGATGGTGCAACAAGCTTCAGCATCACCTGTGCAAACAAGGCTGATTGATTTTCACACTATGATTTTTTATATTATTACGGGTGTTGCAGTTTTTGTAACTATCCTTTTAGTTTATGTGATGATTCGTTTTAGTGCAAAAAATAATCCTGTTCCATCTAAAAATACACATAACGTAGCACTTGAATTCTTTTGGACATTAATCCCTGTAGTTATTTTAGTAATTATTGCTATTCCTTCTTTAAGCTTGCTTAAATATATGGATAGAGTAGAAAATGCAGACATGACATTAAAAGTAACTGGTTATCAGTGGTACTGGGGTTATGAGTATCCAGATCATGATGGTCTTAGTTTTACTAGTTACATGATTCCAGATAATGAATTAAAAGAAGGTCAAAAAAGACTTTTAGAAACAGATAATTTAATTGTATTGCCTGTAGATACCAATGTTCGTGTTTTAATTACATCTGGTGATGTTATCCATGCTTGGGCTGTTCCGTCTTTGGGAGTAAAGCTTGATGCTGTTCCAGGGCGTTTGAATGAGACGTGGTTACGAATTGATAAAGAGGGTAAATATTATGGTCAGTGTTCCGAGCTTTGCGGTAAAGACCATGCATTTATGCCTATTGCAATTAAGGCTGTATCAAAGGAAGAATTTAAACTTTGGCTTAATCGGGCAAAAGTGGAGTTTGGTGCTGTGAATGATAATAATGAAAGCGGGATTGAACTCGCACAAGCTGGAGGATACTAAGATATGTCAGATCATAAACCTAATTTTTTTGCAAGGTGGTTTTGTTCTACAAACCATAAAGATATTGGTAGTTTATATTTAATTTTTGCTGTAATTGCTGGAATAATTGGTGGTGCTGCTTCTATGGCGATAAGGGCAGAGCTTTATGAGCCAGGAATGCAGTTCTTTACTGATGGTCACATGTGGAATGTTTTCATTACAGCTCATGGGCTTATCATGGTGTTTTTTGTGGTTATGCCTGCGTTAATTGGTGGTTTTGGTAATTGGTTTGTGCCGATAATGATTGGCGCTCCAGATATGGCATTCCCAAGACTTAATAATATTAGTTTCTGGTTGCTTGTTCCTGCTTTCTTATTATTGGTATTATCAGCAGTTGCTGGTGGCGGTGCTGGTACTGGTTGGACAATATATCCACCATTATCTTCGGCACTTGGTCATCCTGATATGTCTGTAGATATGGCGATTTTTGCACTTCACCTTGCGGGAGCATCGTCTATTTTAGGTGCGGCGAACTTTATTACTACAATATTCAATATGCGGGCGCCAGGTATGACCTTACATAAAATGCCTTTGTTCGTTTGGAGTATTTTAGTTACAGCATTTTTATTGGTACTTTCTCTACCTGTTTTAGGTGGTGGTATTACAATGTTATTAACAGACCGTAATTTTGGTACATCATTTTTCCAACCTGAAGGTGGTGGAGATCCAATATTATTCCAGCATCTATTCTGGTTCTTTGGTCACCCTGAAGTTTATATTATGATATTGCCTGCTTTTGGTATTATTAGCCAAATTGTATCGACATTCTCAAAAAAACCAATTTTTGGTTATTTAGGAATGGCATATGCAATGGTTGCCATTGGTTTTGTCGGCTTTGTTGTTTGGGCTCACCATATGTACACTGTAGGTATGAGCCTTAATACAAGAATGTACTTCACTACAGCAACATTGATAATTGCGGTGCCTACTGGAATTAAGGTATTCTCATGGATTGCTACAATGTGGGGTGGTTCTATTAGCTTTAAAACTCCAATGTTATGGGCTCTTGGTTTTATTTTCTTATTTACAATCGGTGGAGTTACTGGCGTTGTTCTCGCTAATGGTGGTATGGATATTGCTTTACATGATACTTATTATGTCGTTGCACACTTCCACTATGTTTTATCTTTAGGTGCTGTATTTGCTATTTTCGCTGGTTGGTATTACTGGATTGGAAAAATGTCTGGTAGACAGTATTCTGAATGTTTAGGAAAGCTACATTTTTGGACAACATTTATTGGTGTGAACTTAATTTTCTTCCCACAACATTTCCTTGGCTTAGCTGGAATGCCTAGACGTATTCCTGATTATCCTGATGCTTATGCTGGTTGGAATATGGTTTCATCATGGGGAGCATTCATTGTTGGAATTTCAACATTATTATTTGTTTTCATTGCATTTAAAACATTAATATCTGGAAAAAAAGCAGAGGATAATCCATGGGGCGAGGGAGCAAACACCTTAGAGTGGTCGCTATCTTCACCTCCACCATTTCACCAATTTGAAACACAACCGATTGTGAAATAATGCTTAAACAAACAGATTATTTTATAGAATCATCGGTTGATAATTCGTTTGCCTCAGGCACGGTTGGTGACTATATCTCTTTACTTAAACCAAGAGTGATGAGCCTTGTTGTCTTTACTGGATTTGTTGGGTTTATGCTAGCACCAAATGCTGGTGACATGCACCCTTTCCTTGCTTTAGTGGCTATTGTTTGTATTGCTATTGCATCTGGTGCTGCTGGTGCTATCAATATGTGGTATGAGAGTGATATTGACTCAATCATGAAGCGTACAAAGAAACGGGCATTACCTATGGGTAAGATCAGTCCTGATGATGCTTTAAGTTTTGGCGTGATTCTATCTATACTTTCTATATTGATGATGGGAGTAGCTTTAAATTGGGTTGCCGCAGGGCTTTTAATGACAGCGACACTATTTTATGTTTTTGTTTATACAATCTGGCTTAAGAGGAGAACACCACAGAATATCGTTATTGGCGGAGCGGCTGGAGCTTTCCCACCAATGATTGGCTGGGCAGCTGTTACAGGCTCTGTTGAGCTGGAAGCCTTTATTCTTTTTGCTTTGATATTCTTTTGGACTCCACCGCATTTTTGGGCTTTAGCACTTTATCGTAATGAAGACTATACAAGAGCGAAAATACCAATGATGCCTGTGGTTGCAGGAAAGGCATCAACCAAACGCCAAATGCTTTTCTATACTGTAATTTTAGCTTTGTTGTCTTTTGCTCCTTATTACATAGGAATGGTTGGTGACTTTTATTTAGTTTCTACGATTATTCTAAATGGGTTGTTTATAAAGCATGCTATAGCTGTTTATTTAAGTAATGATGACGAACATGCACCAGCAAGAAAAATGTTTGGATACTCAATTTTATATTTGTTTGCTTTATTTGGTGCATTAATAATAGGAGCTTTTTAAAATGGCAGAAACTAAACCAGAAGTTAAAATTGATCTTAGGACAAAACAAAAAAAGAAAAACTATGTGATATTAGGGGCAATTATTGTTTATATGGCAGTAATGTTTGTAGTTACCATCGTGAAAATGTCGGGTTAATCAATGATTGCAGAAGAAGTTCAGAAGAAAAATCAACGTATTGCTTTAACTGTTCTTGTTGTTGTGATTGTTATGGTTGGGCTTTCTTTTGCATCTGTTCCTTTATATAAGATATTTTGTCAAGTAACGGGTTTTGGCGGTACAACTCAGCGTGTGGAAAGTAATCCTGAACAAATCATAGCCCGTCCAATTACTGTAAGGTTTGATGGTAACGTTGCCTCAGATCTTAACTGGGAATTTAAGCCTGCACAGATATCTGTTGATTTAAAAATTGGAGAAAGCAAAACAATTCATTATCAAGCACAAAATTTAGATAGTATTGAAACAGCAGGTACATCAGTTTTTAATGTAACACCCTTGAAAGCTGGAAAATATTTTAAAAAAGTAGAATGTTTTTGCTTCACTGAACAGTACTTAAAGCCACAAGAAAAAGTAGATATGCCTGTTACATTCTTTATTGACCCTGAGATGGCGAATGATAGAGACTTAAATGAAGTCAATACGATTACTTTATCTTATAGTTTTTTCCCGCTTGAATCAGATGAACTAGATAAAGCAGTAGAAATTTTTTATGAAACACCTTAGAATAAATATAACGACTGAAACAAAATAACAAATAGGAATAAAAAATGGCTGAAAAACAATTATACGATTTTAAAAAAGGTGGAAAACACCCATATCATATATTAAAACCTAGTCCTTTGCCACTTTATGGCTCTATAGCAGCTTTTTTGTTGGCTATTGGTGCTGTGCTTTATATGCATGATGTTTCAATTCTTGGCATTCATGTGGGTTTAAAAGGTGTGGTATTAGGTTTTGCATCGCTTTTATTTGTTATGTTTCTTTGGTGGAGAGATGTTATAGATGAAGCTGTAGTCGAAAAGGCTCATACGCCGATTGTTAAAATTGGCTTGAGGTATGGAATGTCTCTGTTTATAGCCTCTGAGGTTATGTTCTTTTTTGCATTCTTCTGGGCATTTTTTAATGCGAGTATGTTCCCAACTGATGCAATTGGTGGAGTATGGCCACCTGCCAGCATTGAGGCAATAAAAGCCTTTGATTTACCATTATTAATGACAATGATTTTGCTATTGTCTGGCTGTACTGTGACATGGGCTCACCATGCTATTTTAGATGGAAGGCAAGAAGAAGCTGTGAAAGCATTAACCGTGACAGTTTTACTTGGTGTTGTTTTTACATTATTCCAAGGGTTTGAGTATTTTCACGCTTCATTTGGTTTTACAGAGAATGTTTATTCTTCTGCATTTTACATGGCAACAGGCTTTCACGGCTTTCACGTACTTGTAGGAACTATTTTTCTATTCGTATGTTTAATTAGAACAAAAAAAGGTCATTTTACAGCTAAAGACCACTTTGGATTTGAGGCAGCGGCTTGGTATTGGCACTTTGTAGATATTGTTTGGCTATTTCTATTTTGTGCGATTTATTGGTGGGGTAATGCCTAAAGATTCCAAAGGGTTTATCTCTGATTTTATCTTTGCTTGTCATCGTAGATGCCCTGTTTGTGCTAAAGGTAAGATTTTTACTAAAAGTATGAATGTGGTTGATAAATGCCCAGAATGTAAAGCACCTATAGGCACGCATGATATGGGTGATGGTGCTGTTGTATTATTGTTATTTATCTTATGTTTTTCTATTGTGCCAATCGTATTAATACTTAATGCTACTTTTTCATTGCCGTTATGGAGTTTAGCAGTAATAGCCTTTATTATTGGGGCAGTCATGATGTTTGTATTTTTACCAATGATAAAAACCTATATATTACTGTTAGAATACAGGCATAGATCTGGCACAGATTGGGAAGACAATGCAAAATAATCGCCCACATATTCCAGTTTTATTAAATGAAGTGTTAGAGACACTTAATGTAGAATCTGATGGTGTTTATATTGATGGAACTTTTGGGGCTGGTGGCTATAGCACTGCTATTTTAGATAAAGCAAACAACACTACAGTCTATGGAATTGATAGAGATGTTAATGCAATTAATACAGCAAAAGAAATTTCATTAGAATATCCGAATTGTTTAATCCCTGTTAGGGGCTGTTTTGGTGATATGTATGATTTGATAGATAGTAAATGCCCCGATGGCGTTGATGGGATTGTTCTGGATATTGGCGTATCTTCAATGCAAATTGACAATAGAGAACGTGGTTTTTCTTTTCAAAGTGATGGCCCCCTTGATATGCGTATGGACACAGAGACTGGGCAAAACGCAGCGGACGTGATTAATAATTACAGTGAAGAAGATATTGCAAACATCCTTTATAAATATGGAGAAGAAAGGTTGTCTCGCCGTATTGCAAGAAGAATTGTAGAGCATAGAATTAAGAAAGAAATCACTACAACGGGGGAGCTTGCACATATTATTCACAAAGCTCTACCTGCAAAAAAGAAAGATAGAATTGACCCTGCAACACGGAGCTTTCAAGCACTACGTATCTACGTTAATAATGAGCTAGATGAATTAGAACGTGGATTAGAAGGTGCAGAAAAATTGCTAAAACCAAATGGGCGGTTAGTCGTGGTTACGTTTCATTCTTTAGAGGAACGTATAGTTAAACGTTTTTTTAGAAATCGTGCAGGGTTAGATGCTAGAACGTCGAGACATGCTCCTGATGTTTTGATGGGTGTACCTGATAATATGATTAAAGGAAATCAATCTTTTAAGCTGGAAAATAAGAAAGCTATTCTACCAACTGAAGAGGAAATATCTATTAACTCAAGGTCAAGATCTGCTCGCTTGCGTTGGGGAATTAAACTATAAACCTAAATTTGTTGATTATTTTAGAAGCCGATAGTATGCTCTGCTTTAACAATAATAATGACACGAATAATAACCCAATAATAACAACAATGAGTAAATCATGGAAATGCAAGCACAGTTTATAACTTTCGAAGGCGGCGACGGAGCTGGTAAAACAACACAAATCAAAAAATTCAGAGACTGGCTAGTGAAAGAATACAATATTGATATTCTTCTAACCAGAGAACCGGGTGGAACACCAGAGGCAGAGAAAATCAGAAATCTTTTAGTCCAATCTGATGGCGGAGATTGGGATCCTTTGAGCGAAGCTCTATTATTATCAGCGGCAAGGCGGGAACATTTAGTCAAAAGAATCTGGCCTGCAATGAAAAAAGGACAATGGGTTATTTCTGATCGTTTTGTTGATTCAACCTATGCTTTTCAAGGCTATGGTATGGGCTTGGGGCTGGATTATTTACAAGAGAATTATAAACGTATTGCTGATGATTTTATGCCATCTTTAACTTTGATATTGGATATTGATCCTGTTGAAGGCTTGGAACGCTCTGGCAAGCAATTAGATATTACGACCTCTGAACTTGAAAAAACAGAGAATCGTTATGAAGTTATGGGGCTTGAGTTTCATCAGAAGCTTAGAGAGGGTTTTTTAGATATTGCTAAACGTAACCCTAAACGTTGCCGAGTAATTGATGCTTCAAAAAGTGTCGATGAAGTACATAAACAAATTTGTGATATTTTCATTGAATGTCTTTATAAACCATATGAAACAGCACAGATTGGATAGTATTCATGAGTGACATGGCGACATTATTAGATGGTGTTACTGATACATGTGAAACGCCTAGCGAGCCACGCCTTAGCACAATATTATATGGGCATGAAGCAGTGGAAGAGCTATTACTTAAAGATATTAAGAATGGACGATTGCCGCATGCTCTGATTTTATCAGGCGCATCAGGTATTGGTAAGGCAACGCTGGCTTTTCGTTTGGCTCGTTACTTATTATCTGGCAAAGAAAATGATAGCTTATTCATAGGGGCGGATAACCCCGTTGCAAAACGCATAGCCTCTGGCGGACATATGGATTTGAAATTAATCGAACCATCTTTTGAAGATGAAAATGGAAAGAAAAGTGCAACAAGAATTATTCGGGTTTTTCAAATTAGAAAAATCAACGAGTTTCTTAGCCAAACAGCCGCTGAAAATGGCTGGCGAGTGGTTATTATAGATGAAGCTGAGTTAATGAATAATCAAGCTCAGAATGCTGTTCTAAAGATTCTTGAAGAACCACCCGAACAGTCTATTTTCATTCTAATTGCTTCAGAATCAGGAAAATTTCTTCCAACCATTCATTCTAGATGTCGTATGATACCTATGTCGGCTTTAGATGATAATGTAATGGAAAGGTTACTAAATAAGTTTGATGTTCCTGTGAAAGAACAAAAGAATCTTATAAAAATTGCTGATGGTCGGATTGGTTATGCATTAGAGCTTTATAACAATGATGGTATGAAAGTATATAAGCAAGTATTGAAAATATTCTCAAATATGTCAGAGCTAGAAAACCATGCATTAATACGAAAGATATTAGACAATAAAATAGACTATAGCTTGTTTATGGAGATGTTAATTAACTTCCTAGCAAAAATGGCAAAACTATCTGCGATAAATAAAACAGAAGAATATGATGAAATAATTAGTTGTTATTCAGCGCAAAAATGGTTTGATTTATGGGAGACAACATCTAATAATTACAAACATGGACAAATAGCTAATTTAGATAAGCAAACAATCATAATGCAGACTCTAAATAAAATAAAAGGATAAATAATAATGTCAGAGCGTAAATCTTATTATGTTACAACACCGATATATTACGTGAATGATAAACCACATTTAGGGCATGCCTATACAACGGTTGCTTGTGATGTATTGGCTAGGTTTAAACGCTTAGATGGCTTTGATGTGAAATTCCTTACAGGAACTGATGAGCATGGTTTGAAAATATATCAAACAGCAGAGAAGCAAGGAATCACAGCACAAGAATTAGTTGATAAGTTTTCGGCAAATTTCCGTGAAATGAATGAGCTTATGAATATCTCTAATGATCAATTCATTCGAACAACCGAAGAATCTCACAAGCAATCTGCTCAAGCTATCTGGCAGAAAATGTTTGATAATGGTGATATTTACCTTGATAAATATACAGGTTGGTATTCCGTCCGTGATGAAGCATATTATTCTGAAGATGAGCTAACTGACGGTGATAATGGCGAGAAACTGAGTCCTTTTGGTTCTCCATGTGAATGGACAGAGGAGGAAAGTTACTTCTTTAGGTTGTCGGCATGGGAAGATCGTTTACTTAAATTATATGAAGATAATGATGACTTTATTTTGCCAAAATCTAGGAAAAATGAAGTGCTAGGCTTTGTTAAGGGCGGTTTGCGTGATTTATCAATTAGTCGGACAACTTTTGACTGGGGTGTGAAAGTCCCTAATGATGATAAACATGTAATGTATGTTTGGATTGATGCTTTAACCAATTATATTAGTGCTTTGGGCTACCCTGATACTGATGGAGAGCAGTTTAAGAAGTTCTGGCCAGCTAATGTTCATATTATGGGTAAAGATATTCTACGTTTTCATGCTGTTTACTGGCCAGCATTTTTAATGTCGGCTGGTATTGAGCCACCAAAGAGAATTTTTGCGCATGGTTGGTGGACAGCCGAGGGACAAAAAATGTCTAAATCCATTGGCAATGTAATTGTTCCTGCTGAAATTGTCGAAAAATATGGCTTAGACCAAGTGCGTTACTTTATGATGCGTGAAATATCTTTTGGTAGTGATGGCAATTTCTCACATGATGCTATGGTTGGACGAATGAATAGTGACCTTGCAAATAATTTGGGTAATTTAGCACAGCGTAGCTTATCTATGATTGCTAAAAATTGTGATGGCAGAGTACCTAAAGCTGGAGAGTTCACAACAGAAGATAACGCCTTGCTAGAAGCATCTGGATTACGCTTATTGCAAAATTTGCGAGATGAATTTGATGGGCAAATGTTTCATCGTGGTTTGGAAAAAATATGGTTGGTTTTAAATCAGGCGAATTCTTATATTGATGAGCAAGCTCCATGGACATTAAAGAAAACAGATATAGATCGTATGAATACTGTACTTTATGTTGTGGCAGAGGTTGTACGTAATGTTTCATTATTACTGCAACCAGTAATGCCAGAAAGTTCGGCAAAATTATTGGATTTACTGGAAATATCTTATAATAACCGTAATTTCTCATTCATTGGGATAGAGCATGCGTTAGTGCCAGAAACACCGTTGCCAGCTCCTAAGGGTGTGTTTCCTAGATTCGTTGAAGAATAAC
>JAJFGX010000082.1 GCA_021775895.1 Alphaproteobacteria bacterium
TAAATTCATCGTATTCAACTCCTTTTTCTTCAAGAATAGCTAGAAGCATAGCAAATGCGCTTTCCATTCCTTCTTTTTTATTGTTAAATTTGTTTTCTTCTTCAAGTAGCGCCTTATAAAGAGGTATTATAGTAGATTCTACTATTTTAGCATCAGGAACCCTACGATTAGAGTGATAAGATGTTATATTACCATTTTTATCAAAACTAGGGGTGACATGAGCCAAAACCCAATAATGATCACCGTTTTTTGACATGTTTATAACATATGCAAAAATTTCTTCTTTTGTTTGTATCGTATCCCACAATAACTTAAAAACACATCTTGGCATATCAGGATGACGGATAATGCTATGTGGTTTACCAATAATTTCCTTCTCAGTATAGCCTGCGAGTCGTAGAAAAACATCATTAGCATAGCTAATATGTCCTTTTACATCCGTTTTACTAACAATAATCTCACTATTATCAAAAAAACGTTCTTTTCCCGTTGGTTTAATCTTTACAGACATTTTAGCTCCTTACGAGTGGGTGAGGTGACAGTAAAATGATTGAACAACCAGTAATTGAGTTTATATACAAATTAAATTTAGTTCTTTGATTTGAGTCAAGTAATGAATGATAAAAAATATTTTATTATTTGACCTAGGTCAAATATAATTCATTACATTCAAAGCTACCATATATAGTGTCGCCACCAAAACAGCAACACAATATGTTGTTGTTTTCTGCTTCTTTTATATCAACTCAATTAATTCAGAGAGGTCTTAACAACATGAAAAACCATAAAACATCACATAATCATTCTGAGAATATCAAAGAAACATCTCTTCCATATGGTCTGCGTAACTCTGACGTAAATTGTTCAAAAGCTGTAATGGAATATATTTCTAAGGAAGACTGGAGAATAAATGCTAATGCAAATACAGGTTACAGCAACGCTGGTCTTATAAACAATATTGCAGGAAAGGTTGTTGCAAATTATTGGTTAGATAGTGTTTATTCAGCTGAAGAAGGCAAAGCACATAGAGAAGCCGACTATCATATTCATGATCTTGATTGCTTAACTGGTTATTGTGCTGGATGGAGCTTACGTGCCTTGTTAAATGATGGTTTCAATGGTGTTTCTGGTAGAGTGTCTAGCCGTCCACCACGCCACTTTCGTGAAGCTTTAGGGCAAATGTCTAATTTCCTTGGTATTCTACAATCAGAATGGGCTGGGGCTCAAGCTTTCAGCTCTTTTGATACATATCTTGCACCTTACGTATTTAAAGATAAACTATCCTTTAAAGAAGTAAAAAAGGCTATTCGCCAATTCGTTTATAATCTGAATGTGCCTGCAAGATGGGGACAATCGCCTTTTACTAATATAACGCTAGATATTGTTGTTCCCGATGATTTGCAAAAGAATTTTCCAACTGCAAATGACTTACATTTATTTCAAGGGCTAGAAGATGAAGAACTTTTAGTTGAACTACAAAAACGTGATTTTGCAGTCCGCAGCCTAGAAGACATGATGTACAGGCACTTCACGCCTGAAATGGAGATGATTAATATTGCTTATTACGAAGTTATGACTGAAGGTGACAGTGATGGACAACCTTTTACTTTTCCAATTCCAACTGTAAATATTACTGAGGACTTTGACTGGGATAGTCCAACTGCTAATGCTATTTTTGAAAACTCTGCTAAGATGGGATCGTCATACTTTCAGAACTTTGTTGGTAGCCAATATACTACTGATGAAAAAGGACAAAAAATCAAAAATCCTGATGCCTATGAACCAGGAGCTGTGCGTAGCATGTGTTGTCGTCTGCAACTTGATTTACGGGAACTTTTAAAGCGTGGCGGAGGCTTATTTGGCTCGGCTGAAATGACTGGCTCAATTGGTGTTGTCACGATTAATATGGCTAGACTTGGTTATCTATTTAAAGATGATAAACTAAGGCTGTTAAAAGAAGTTGAAAGACTAATGGATTTAGCAAAATCTACGCTAGAGAAAAAACGAGTGTTTATTCAACAAATGTATGATAGAGGACTCTATCCATATACGCACAGGTATTTGCCTTTCTTCCGCAATCATTTTAGCACTATTGGCGTTAATGGTATGAATGAAATGGTGCGTAACTTTACTGATGATAAGTCTGATATTACTGATGAATTTGGTATGGAAATTTCATTAGAAATTTTAGAATTTATGCGTAAAAAACTATATCTATATCAAGTAGAAACTGGTAATCTTTATAATTTGGAGGCAACCCCTGCGGAAGGCACTACATATCGCTTTGCTAAAGAGGATATAAAACTCTACCCCAATATTATTCAGGCAGGTTTTGGTAACAATATTTATTATACTAACAGCTCGCAACTCCCTGCTAATTATACTAATGACCCATTTAAAGCTCTTGACCTGCAAGATGAGCTGCAATGTAAATACACTGGTGGCACTGTTCTACATTTATATATGAATGAGAAAATCAGCTCTGGTGAGGCATGTAAAAAACTAGTTAAAAACGTTATTAGCAACTATAAAATGCCTTATGTCACGGTAACACCTGTATTTTCTGTCTGTTCAGAACATGGCTATTTAAGCGGTGAACAACAAAAATGTCCGCATTGTGGTGAAGCAACAAAAGTTTGGACTAGGGTTATGGGATATTTTCGCCCTGTAGATAGCTTTAACACTGGTAAACAAGGTGAACATAAAGAGCGTGAACATTTCAAAGAGGAAATTGCTTTTTCTCCAGAGATGGTATAAATGAAAGCAATATATGATTTAACACCATTTACTATGTTAGATTATCCAGACCATACGGCATGCATTATATGGTTTGCTGGATGTAATTTTCGTTGTCCTTATTGCCACAATCCTGAAATGATTACTGGCAAGGGAACAATGGATATTAATGAGGCTATAAGCTTTCTTAAAACACGCACAGGCAAGCTAGATGCTGTTGTTTTATCTGGTGGAGAGGCTACATCTTATCCAGAGCTTGCCAGTTTTGCAAAGCAAGTAAAAAACATGGGGTTTAAGGTCAAACTTGATACTAATGGTAGTCGCCCAGAAGTATTAAACTTTATGATGCAAGAGAATCTACTTGATTACATTGCACTTGATTATAAAGCTCCACCAAATAAATTTAAGAAAATTTGTGGATTTAAGCGTCCAGCTTTATTTGAAGAAAGCCTAGACATTATCTGCAAAACCACACAAATACCTGTTGAGATTAGAACCACCGTTCATACTGATTTACTCGATGAAAATGATATAAAAACAATGATAAATAAGCTAGATTCTTTAAACTACAAAAATACATATTACATTCAAAATTACAGAGAGACAGAGACTCTCGATTCAGAACTTAAAGAACAGATAAAAACCTTAGATATAACAAAAATACCTAAGCCTGATAATTTTAATATCCTATTTAGAAACTTCTAAAGCTGGTTTATTTCCGAAGCTTTGAGAAATCTGGCTTTCTTTTTTCTACAAAGGCAGATATTGCCTCGGCAGTTTCTGGAGATTTAAGACATTTTTTAAATACTGTTGCCTCTGCTGCAAGGCGTTTTGGAACAGGCTCTGCATCTCTACGCATTAAAGCTTTAATCTCCAACAATGTACTGCGTGGTTTACTGGCTAATTTTTCAGCTGTATTCATTGCAGTATTATGTAGCTCATATGAATTACAAACAGCATTCACAAGACCCATTTCCTTAGCATCTTTTGCGGTAAAGCTTTCACCCAGCATTAATAATTCTGCTGCTTTTTGATGCCCAACAAGATTAGGTAATAACATGCTAGAGGCAGCCTCTGGCACTAAACCAAGATTAACAAACGGCAAAGAAAGTTTAGCCCCATCTAACACATAAACAAAATCACAATGCAAAAGCATAGTAACGCCAACCCCTACAGCAAGACCATTAACTTCAGCAACTAAAGGTAGCTTAGCATTGGTGATCGCCTCTAAAAATTGAAGAGTGGGATTGTTTTCTGCTGTTGGTGGATTATCACGGAAATCCTTTACATCATTACCAGCACAAAAAGAATCACCTTCACCTGTAATGACAATAACATTAACCTCTGGATTATTGCCTGCATCATTAATTGCTTTAGCCATTGTGGCATACATATCCATGGTCAGAGAGTTCTTTTTCTCTGGACGATTAATCTTAATTGTTAAAATACTATCTTCTACTGATGTTTTGACTAAATTCGTCATACTGCATACCCTTTAAATATATTGTTGCATATGTATATATTATACGCACAATATGCCCGTTGGGTCAATCATTATAAATTGGACGAGCCATTTTGGGATCTCTATACCTAAATAGTTTTTTATCTTTAAAGGTTATGCCTGTCTCAATTTCCCAAAGAGCAATCTCAGTTGTTAAACCTTGAGCATCATAAATAAACCATTTTTTTAATCTCATTGGAGTTTTATCAAAAACTAGAGTTAGTGCTCCTGCCTCTGGGTCAGCTGTTTGGGTCAAGGTAACATGTACAGTGTTATTTTTCTTATTCTTTACACCCGTCACCTCAACATCGCCAGATAGAGAAATGTTTTTCCGCAAAATAAAATCAGCTAGCGTATTGCCTATCGCCACATTTGATTGTTGCTCCATCTCCGCATCATAGAAATATATAAATAAGCCATCAGCGACAATAAAATCATTAATTGGTTCATCGTATTCAAACCTCATTCGGCCAGGGCGTTGTAAGTAAAAAACACCTGAGGTTTTAGAGCCGTCCGCTGCTGTTTGAATGAACCTTGCTTTTAGCGTTTTAAGCTCCTGTAAGTACTTTTGAACTTTATTTATAGACTCTGTTTTTTTATCAACCGATGCCAAAGCACCATCTGAAAACAAAACTATAAACATACAAAATACTGCACTTAATAAAAACTGTCGCATAAATAGCCCTTATCTCTTAATATAATTTAATATAAAACTAAAAAAAGCTAACATGGTTTTAAAAAAAGTAGAAGAGGTTTTTTATGTCTGATTTACGTGTTGTGTTTATGGGTACGCCAAATTTTTCTGTAATGGCTCTAAATAATTTAATTGCTAATAAATACAATATTGTTGGAGTATACTCTCAACCACCAAGACCGGCGGGACGAGGTCATAAATTAAAACTATCAGCAGTGCATCAATGTGCAGAAAATAACAATATAACTGTCTTTACGCCAAAGAATTTTAAATCAACTGAAGCAATTGAAGAGTTTAAAAACCTTAAAGCAGATATTGCGGTTGTTGTGGCTTATGGTTTAATTCTGCCAGAGGCTATTTTAAATACTCCAAAATATGGTTGTTTAAATATTCATGCATCACTTTTACCCAGATGGCGTGGTGCAGCCCCTATACAGCGAGCAATTATCGCAGGAGATAACAAAACAGGTATCTGCATAATGCAAATGGATAAAGGACTTGATACGGGCGATGTTATCATCAGAAAAGAAACACCTATAACCTTAGAGACAACTGCGACAAGCCTGCATGATACACTTGCCGAAATGGGGGCTGAGATGATTGTTGAAGTTCTAGATTCTTATAAAAACAACAACAAACCAAAAGCCATTCCACAAACTGGTGACACCTGTTATGCAGGTATGCTTTCAAGAGAAGAAGGAAAAATAGATTGGAGTGATAGTGCCGAGAATATAGAAAGAAAAATAAGAGCCTTAACACCATGGCCAAGCGTCTATTGCACTTATAATAATGGCAAAAAACGCCTTAAAGTTCATAATGCAGAGATAGTCCAATTAGATAAAACAATAGAACCAGCAACCATTATTGCTAAGAATTTAACTATTGCTTGTGGTAGCAATGCTTTACTATTAACAAGCGTACAGCCAGAAGGCAAAAAACCCATGAATGGACAAGATTTCTTCAATGGCTCTAATTATAAAATTAATGACATAATACTATAGACACATTGCATAATATATGTTACAATTATAGATATGATGACACTGTAATTGGAGAAATAAAATGGACTATATAGAACAAGAACCAATTGTTCCAGCTATTGAGACAAAAACAACGATAAAGGCAGAGCCTATAATAAGTCTGTCTAACGCTTTATTTCGTTCTATTACAGGAACAGGTAAAATAGAGGGTAAAATAATAAACACCCTTGAATGTATAAACCAAGCAGAACAAGACTGTACAGGAACAGCAACACTTGAATTAGAACCAAACTTTGTTGAAGCTGCTGCAATAGCAAAAGAGTTATTATTTTATGATGGCGAATATGTAATACTAGAATTTAACAAAAAAAGTATAAAACCAGAAGATTTAATGGACTGTATTCATCTTGATGTTAGCCCAGAACAAGTGAAAACCGTTTATAGTACTGGCTTTACTGGTTATGATGTGAAGGTAACAGCAACAGACATAACACATAATGACGCAAATAAAGTTCAAGAACAATCATGTGCCAGAGTCAAAACAGAAATTGCCAAAAAAATGATGTTCTAAAACCACAATATATTCATATATAATCTCTTGACATAATCTAAATAATCATGTATATTAACTCACGCACTCAACAGTAAGGTTGAGCCTGATGTTTAATTTATAGTGGTTTAGAGTTAAGAAAAATGGTGAGAAATTCGCACGAACAATCAGGGATTACCACAATGGGCGATTATTGCTTTGAGGATTCTAAAAATATAAAGAGCAATATTCCATCGCCCCTATCACGAGCTATAAGGCGCTTTTCTTTCTGGTAATTAATTTTATGATCTTGACCTTAAGTTATAAACTCAACAAATCTAGCCATAATTTTCTTACGTCCAGCTCTATCAAATTTAACCTCTAACTTATCACCTTCAATACCAACAATAGTGCCACTACCAAAGCTAGTGTGACTAACCCTATGTCCTACTTGATTGCTTCCTTTAATGTTATTTGTAAAGCTATTCGATGTAGTACTAATAACTGCCCTCGTGCTATTGCCTTGATTTATAGAAAAACTATCCGAACTGCAACTTTGATGTCCACGGTAGAAACCATTTTCTGATGTTGCTTCAACTATATCCTCTGGCAGCTCGCCAATAAACCTAGAGGGAGTAAGCTGTTTCCAACTTCCAAATATTAATCTATTAGATGCATGAAAAATATGAAGTTTTTTCTTTGCTCTGGTTAAGCCAACATATGCCAAACGACGCTCTTCTTCTAAGTTACCTTCATCTATACTACGTTGACTAGGAAAAGTCCCTTCTTCCCAACCCGGAAGAAAAACATAATCAAACTCTAATCCTTTTGAACCATGCAATGTCATTATTGTTACCATTGCTTGATTTGTATTCTTTTGTACCTCCATAACCAAAGAAACATGTTCCAGAAAATCTTGCATATTCTCGAACTCAGCCATTGCGCCTGTTAATTCTTCTAAGTTCTCTAACCTGCCTTCTGCCTCAATAGATTTATCTGTTTTCCACATGTTAATATAACCAGATTCTTCTAAAATTGTTTTGGCCGTTTGGGTATGTGCCTCTTCAGACAAAAGCGCGCGCCAACGCTCAAAATTATCAATTAACTCCAATAGAGTTGCTCTTAATCTTGGTTTAAGATTAGTTGTTTTGGTTAAAGCAAGGCAACTATCATATAAAGAAATTCCGTGTTCTCTAGCGAATTCATATAACTGCCTTAATGCAACAGAACCTACTCCCCGTTTCGGTGTATTAATAATGCGTTCAAAGGCTAAATCATCAGATGGCTGAACCACAAGCCTGAAATAAGCCAAAGCATCTCTAATTTCCCTACGCTCATAAAAGCGAGGGCCTCCGATAACTTTATATGGCAGACCTATAGTCATAAATCTTTCTTCAAATTCTCTAGTTTGAAAACCCGCTCTAACTAATATTGCAACATTAGATAAAGATACATCTTTCTGTTTTAAAGCTTCAATTTCACCACTAATTTCAACTGCTTCTTGCCGCCCGTCCCAAACGCCTTGCAAATGAATCTTTTCACCGTCAGTTCCTGCACTCCATAATTTTTTACCCATACGATTTCTGTTATTTGAAATAACCGCATTTGCCGCATTTAATATTTGTGGAGTTGAGCGATAATTTTGCTCTAAACGTACAATTTTTGCATTGGGAAAATCTTTTTCAAATCTTAAAATATTTTCAACTTCAGCCCCACGCCAACCATAAATGGATTGATCATCATCACCAACACAACAAACATTTTTATTTTTTTGAGCCAAAAGCCTAAGCCACAAATATTGTGCTGTATTCGTATCCTGATACTCATCAATTAGCAAATAACGAAATTGGTCATGATATAAATCCAAAACATCTTTGTGTTCTGGATTTTTAAGAATAACAATCATATGCAGAAGCAAATCATTAAAGTCACAAGCATTTATAGATTTTAAACGTGACTGATATAAATGATATATTTTTATCATTTTTCCATTAATGGCATCTCCTGCATCTTCAACGCTTACATTTTCTGGCAATAAAGCTTTGTTCTTCCAGTTATCAATAAAGCTCATTAATAATCTTGGTGGAAATTTTTTGGTATCAACCCCTTCTAATTCAGCGATTTGTTTTACCAAACGCATTTGATCATCCATATCTAAAATAGTGAAGTTTGAGCTTAAACTAACTTTCTCAGCATTTTGACGAAGCATTCTAGCGGCTAATGAATGAAATGTGCCAATCCACCAACCATCTATTGGAACTCCACCCAAAAGCTCCGATACTCTTTCTTTCATTTCCATGGCGGCTTTATTAGTAAAAGTTGCCGCCATAATTTGATGTGGTTTTGCGACTCCGCTTTTCAAAAGATGCGCTAAACGAGTGGTTAAAACCCTTGTTTTACCTGTCCCTGCACCTGCCAATACCAATAAAGCACCCTCTGTTTGCTCAACAGCTTCTTGTTGCTCAGGATTCAACTCTGATAAAATATCTGATGAATTAATATTTTTTTCTTCTATATTTTGAAAATATGATGCCATTTCTTAGTTTTCCGTTTGCTAAAGATTTATCTATATATATAATGATGATGGTTTAAAGCATTTTAGAGAATGTTAGCGATAACTAAAAGAATAAAATCTAAAAAGAAGCAAAAAGGGAGAGAATAATGAAGAATTTAAAGAAATTAACAATAATATGTGCTTTTGTCATTTTAATGTCAGGTTGTACAACTAAAAAAGATATGACTACAGGTGATGCAGGCTCTATGTCTGGTGATCATGCACCTATTTCAGGATTTTCTAATGATAATAATGATAATTCTGTTGATAGCGATAACTTGAATAATCTTAATGGCCCAGCAAAAGGCACTCAACAAGATCTTGTTGTAAATGTTGGTGATAGAGTGTTTTTCGATTATGACCAATATGACTTGCGTGCTGCTGCTCTAGGTACTGTTGAAAAACAAGCTCGCTGGTTAAAAGAGTATGGTAATCTTAATGTACTAATTGAAGGGCATTGCGATGAAAGAGGAACTCGTGAATATAACCTTGCACTTGGTGAAAAAAGAGCAATGGCTGTACGTAATTATTTAGTAGCTTTAGGTGTTTCGCCAGAACGTATTGAAACAATTTCATACGGGAAAGAACGTCCGACAGCTTTGGGTTCTAACTCATCAGCATGGTCTCAAAACCGTAGAGGCGTTGTAATCATTAAATAATGATTGTTAATTTTGTATTTAAGGATAGTAATATGACTGCAATTCAGAAAAACATGAATATATTAGTTTTTTGCTTATTAATTGCAGTCATTTTACTGCCTGATACAGGCTGGGCACAATCTAGTTCACAATTGCAAACCCAAATAAATCAACTTGAAAAACAAATGCAAACTATGAGCAGGGCAGTCTATCGTGGTGAAACCCCGAAAACCTCTGCAAACTACCAAACTCAAACTAGTGGTACAGAGGCAAGCCTTGCTAATGTTGAAATTCGCATTTCTAATATTGAAAAAGAATTACGTTTAACAACAGGACAACTAGAAAGATACGAACATGAAAATCGTAACTTAAATGAAAAAATAAAACGCCTAGAGCATCAGTTAGCTGATTTGCGGAACATACCAAATAATAATCGACAGATTGCTAGCAAAGCACTTAATACAAAAAAGATTGCACCAACCACAACAACGCCTATTAATATAAATAAACCAGCAGAAATGCAGCAATTAGGGGTTCTTAGAACACCTATAAACACAACAAACAAAAACGATATAGAGTTGTCTCATTCTATGCCTGTCACAACAAAATCAACTGCTGGGGTAACATCTAGCAATGTTATAGAGCCAGAAAAAGCATATGAAGAGGCATATACATACATACGAAATGGTAAATATAATGATGCTGCCCTTAAATTTAAGGCGTTCTTAGATAAGTATCCAAATAATAAGCTTTCATCTAATGCTCAGTATTGGCTTGCTGAAACCTATTATGTACGTGGCAAATATACAGAGGCAGCAAAGCTATTTGCAAAAGGTTATGAGCAATATCCAAAAAGCTCTAAAACAGCAGACAACTTATTAAAGCTTGGTTTATCTTTATCCAAAAAAGGTAATAAAAAAGATGCTTGCTTAACTTTGTCGCAACTAGAAAAAGAGTTCCCAAAGAAAACAGGGATAATCATGCAACGTAGCTTACAAGAAAAAAAGCGTCTTGAGTGTAGCAAAATATAATACGATAGAAAAAATCTTTAATATCTTTGATTTAATTCCATGGTCAGAATTATCTGATAATATTGCTGTGGCTTTTTCTGGTGGCGTTGATAGTTTAGCTCTCACCTTGTTGCTAAATGAGTATCTAAAAAATAAAAATATAAAACTAACAGCAATAACTGTAGATCATGGACTAAGAACAGAATCAAAAACGGAAGCAGAAGTTATTCATGAGCAACTATCAAAACTTAATATTAATCACCATATTTTAACGTGGTCGCCCTGCCCCAAAGATGTAAAAACAGGAAAGCAAAAAAAAGCTCGAAATGCCAGATATAATTTAATCAATAAATGGTGTGTCGATAATAATATAAACGCCGTATTCTTTGCCCATCACAATGATGATCAAATAGAAACTTTCTGGCTTAGACTCATGAAACATAGCGGGTTAGATGGGCTGGCATGTATGAGTTTCTTGCGAAAGGATAATCACTCTGAAATTTCAGTTTTTCGTCCATTGTTAGGTTTCTCAAAAGAAGAATTGATAGATATTTGTACTTATTACAACCAAAAATGGCTTGAAGATCCATCTAATCAAAGTGTTTCTTTTACTAGGAATGCTATTCGCCAGAATATAAAAGACTTTCCCTTGGACAAAACACAAACACTACGACTGATTAACTGTTTTGCTATTATTAGAAAAAACCTGCAAGAACACACAACCAAAATTATAGATAGTTGTATAGTTTTGCACAAAGAGGGATATATAACTCTAAGTACAAGTATTTGGAGCAAACAAAATCAAGAAATACAAAAGCGTATATTACAAAATATTCTTGTGACAATTTCAGGTGCAACATATCCACCGCGAAAAGAAAACCTATTAAATGCAATGCTTAAAATGCAAGAGAATATAAGTTTTACCTCTTTTGGCTGCACTATCACACATAATAAAGATACAGCTATTTTCTGTCGTGAAGCTATCGCCATTGATAAACAAAAAATAATAAATGGTAAATTTATTTGGGATAATAGGTTTAAATTCTCTTGTGTTGATGTTCCAGAGAACACATATATTACAACCCTTGGAAAAAGAGGGTTATCATTTCTAACCAAAGAAGATAAAAAAATCTATATCGATAAATACAAAAAGTTGCCAAAATATGTGAGGCAATCGCTTCCAGTTTTTGAAAAAAATGATAAAATAATTGCAATACCGCACATAAAATATGGAGAAAACAAAATAAATGTAGAATTTCTTCCAAAAATTAACATTTATGGAGTATATATAGAGATTATTTAGAAACTCCATGCTATCATAAATAAAAATTACTATTAAAACAGAGGTGGAAATGGATCAAAATCCAAAAAAACAAAAAGACCCAAAAGAAAATGATAAATTTGGAAGAAATTTATTTTTCTGGTTTATAATTGTCCTATTACTTGTTGGGTTTTTTAACATGTTCCAACAAAATAGAAAACCTGCAAATTCTCAGTCTCTTTCTTATACTGACTTTATTGCTGATGCTCGTTCTGGACAAATTTCTGAAATTACAATTCAAAATGAAGAAATTATTGGTCACTATACCGATGGCAGAAATTTTATAGTTTATATACCAAGCAACACAGATGTTGTTGCAAGGCTTGAAGATACTAATGTACGAATCACGGCAGAGCCCGAGGCAGAAGAACAAATAACCTTAATTAGTATTCTTGTTTCATGGTTTCCGATGCTATTATTAATTGGTGTCTGGATTTTCTTTATGAAACAAATGCATGGTGGCGGTAATAAAGCCATGGGCTTTGGTAAATCTAAAGCAAAACTTCTTACAGAACGCCATGGTAAGGTTACTTTTGATGATGTTGCAGGGATTGATGAGGCAAAAGCTGAGTTAGAAGAAATTGTAGATTTCTTGAAAGACCCTAGTAAATATCAAAGACTAGGTGGTAAAATACCTAAAGGTGCTTTACTTGTAGGCCCTCCAGGTACTGGTAAAACTCTTGTTGCTAGAGCCGTAGCAGGTGAGGCGGATGTTCCATTTTTCACAATTTCAGGCTCTGATTTCGTTGAAATGTTTGTTGGGGTTGGTGCTAGCCGTGTTCGTGATATGTTTGAACAAGGAAAACGCAACGCTCCTTGTATTATATTCATTGATGAAATTGATGCTGTTGGTCGTCATCGTGGCTCAGGCATGGGTGGCGGTAATGATGAAAGAGAACAAACACTAAACCAATTATTAGTTGAAATGGACGGTTTTGAAGCAAACGAAGGGGTTATTCTCATAGCTGCGACGAACCGCCCAGATGTACTTGACCCAGCCCTATTACGCCCAGGGCGTTTTGATAGACAAATTGTCGTACCAAACCCAGATATTACTGGTAGAGAAAAGATTCTAAAAGTTCATATGCGTAAAGTTCCATTAGCGCCTGACGTTGATGCACATACTATTGCTAGGGGAACTCCGGGATTTTCAGGCGCTGATTTAGCAAACTTAATTAATGAGGCTGCTTTACTTGCCGCCCGCCGTGGAAGACAAGTTGTTGGTATGAATGAATTTGAAGATGCTAAAGATAAAGTAATGATGGGATCAGAACGTCGTTCTTTAGTTATGACTGAAGATGAAAAGAAGCTAACAGCATATCATGAAGCAGGGCATGCCATCGCTGCAATGCATGAGCCTGCATCTGACCCAATTCATAAAGCAACAATAATTCCAAGGGGTCGGGCTTTAGGTCTAGTAATGCGTCTTCCAGAAGGTGACAGAATATCACTATCACGTGAGAAAATATGGGCTGATCTAACAGTATCAATGGGTGGGCGTATAGCCGAGGAAATGATTTTTGGTTATGATAAAGTAACAACAGGTGCATCATCAGATATACAAATGGCGACGAATATGGCTCGCAGTATGGTTACAGAATGGGGTATGAGCGATGAAATGGGGCCTCTAAACTATAGTAGCGATAGAGGCGGTGCATTTATGGATCCGTCTTCTGGTTCAAAAACCATATCAGAAAGCGCCGCAAATAAAATAGATGAAGAAGTTCGTAAAATTGTAACTATTGCATATGATAGAGCTAAAAAAATACTTGAAGAGAATATCAAAGAATTACATGCCCTTGCCAAAGGACTACTAGAATATGAAACTCTAAATGGTGATGAAATTAAAGATGTTATGGAAGGCAAAAAAATCAACCGTAGTAATAAATCTTTAGATAAAACCAAAAAACCTAAGAGTAAAAAACACGGTTCAGTTCCAACTGGTGGCGGAGTTGATCTTGGGCATGTTTAAATTAAGAAAGATATTCTGCTAAATTTATTTATTTTGTACAGCCCCATCAGAAAGCAATGTTTTTCTTACCTACGCGCTTAGGTGGGCTATTAAAGTGTTTGAGATGAGAAGGTGTAGATTCTAGAAGAGGTGTTTCAAACTTGATTAACCCTTCCCTGTAAAAAAGACATCCGTTACCCATCGTAGTAAGTACTGGAGCTTCAAACTGCCTCAATGCGCTAACCCTATAAAGGCAGTGGTCACCCATAGCAGTAAGTGCTGGGGCCTCAAAATTAGTTAATGAAAAGGCATCATAAAGACAGCCACTACCCATTGTGGTAAGTACTGGTGCTTCAAAATTAGTTAATCTATAGGCACTAAAAAGGCATTCATTGCCCATAGTAGTAAGTGATGGAAGCTTAAATTGCTTCAGCACAGGAACACTAAAAAGGCAGTAATCATCCATAGTGATAAGTGCTGGTGCCTCAAAATTAGTTAATTTATCTGTGTATCGAAAACAATTTTTACCCATAGTGGTAAGTGCTGGGGCTTCAAACTGCGTCAATGAATTAGCAAAATAAAGGCAGTGGTCACCCATAGCAGTAAGTGCTGGAACTTCAAACTTCGTTAATGTATTGGTATTATAAAGACAGTAGTCGCTCATAATCGTAAGATCTGGAAGGTAAATTGTTTTTATCTGGGATTCCTCAACTCCAATTAAAACATCACCATTTAATGTTAGGTTTCCATTTTGGACGGACAGACCTCGGTTTCCACCATAGCAACGGTTAAAATCATCAGCAAAACTATCTGCAATTGCAGAATCAATTTTTTTAAGTGTTTTGCTTTTATTATCAAATAAAAAACCATCGAATAATACATCACCAGCAGATCTATCAACGGCATGAATCTCACCATCTTTTGCCCACCTTTGATCACCATAGTATATATTATTAATTTCCTGACGGTATTTTAAAACTTGATTGTCAATTACAGTAAAACCAGCAGGCAATTCAGACTTGTTAACCGAAAAATCTACATTAAAATGGTCTTTCAGTGCTGATGAAAGCCCATCAATAATATTATCTGGATTGCTTCCAAATGTATTGTCACAATTAGAAACAGTATGATTATAGCGGTTCTTGATACTGATAAAACCACCTGTTTTTAGCATTTGGATAGAAATCACCGATGTACCATAATCATCTTCACGTTCTTCCTTTCCATTGAATTCTTCACGTTTAATTGTATCTACGTCTTTTTTAACAGCATGAA
>JAJFGX010000083.1 GCA_021775895.1 Alphaproteobacteria bacterium
AACCATACAGTTTCTAATTGTGACAATACGTTTGGAAGCAATCCAGATAATATTATTAATGGGCTTTCATCCGCTCTAAAAGACCGCTTTAATGTCGATTTTTCGGTTAATGAATCCCCTTTGCCAGAGGGTTTTACTGTAGTTGGGAATCAGATTTTTAGGTACAACAAGGAAAGTAACAATGTCTATTATGGCGATCAGGCTTGGGCGAAAGATGGCCAGATTCACACGGTTGATAGATCTGCAGGTGATGCATTATTCGATTGGTTTTTATTTGATAATAAAAGCAAAATGCTCAGAAAAATTGATCCCTTAGATGAAGATAGCTTTGCTGATGATTTTAATAGCTGTTATGGTGGCAATCCTGCATTAAACATTCAAGATGGAAATCTAACTTTGAATGGTGATATTTTAATTGGGGCTGAACAATCACAGATAAGAACTATTTATCTTCCAGATTTAACCATGATAGGTGATAGTTGTCTTTCTAGTGCTCATGGTTTAAATAAGTTTGAAGCTCCAGCACTTACTGCTATGGGTGATTGTTGTTTTTTTGAAGCTCATGGATTAACCAAGCTTGAAGTTCCAGCACTTACCTCGGCGGGTGGTTTCTGTCTTTTTTATGCTAATGTATTGACGGAGTTTAAAGCGCCGGCACTTACTACGATGGGTAACCATTGTCTTCGTAATGCGGATAAACTAACCAAGTTTGAAGCGCCAGCGCTTACTACGATGGGTAATTATTGTCTTCGTAATGTGGGTAAATTAATCGAGTTTGAAGCACCGGCACTTACCACAATGGGTAACCATTGTCTTCGTAATGCGGATAAACTAACCAAGTTTGATGCTCCTCTTTTAAGCCCTGAGTCTACCTATCTCAAGCGCTTTAATATTTTGCCTAATATCGCAGTTAAAAGATTACCACTCCCTAGGGTTATGATTTATTAATTTTAGGAAACAGCAAAAATGGATTTTGTTTTTTTAATATTATCTATCTGGTGCTTTGGGTTTGTTTATTCGCAGTTTTTCTTTTAAGAGGTTTTGTTCATAGTTAATGTTTTTAAGTAGTTGTTTTTCAAAAATATCTTTGAAAGTTTTAGTTATAAACAAATTATCTCTTTGTTTTATAGATTCAAGAAAACGCAAGCGACCTTTATAATATTTCTGGGTAGGAAGGTTAGTGGTATATTCAGCTTCTATAGCTTGTGAATATTTTTTATATTGCTCTGTTGGTGCCCCAAGTGCAGCTATATCCATATCTAACATAAGCGAAGCATCTAGGTCACTCTCAGCGGATAGATGTGTTTTTGTCATTTCTATTAAATCAGCAGTACGTGAAATTGTTTCTGTATTAACATTAAGCTCTGATAAAGCTTTTGTCGCATATTTGGCACTTTGTTCTTCATTGTCTGTATCCGATATATTATAAACTACATCATGGAAGAATAAGGCTAGTGCTATGGATTGTTGGTCTTGAATTTGGTCTCTATATTTCTCAAAGTATTCGAATAATTCTACTAGATGTCCAACATTGTGGTAGGCTCTATGTGGTTCATTATACTTTTCCAGTAAGGCACTATAAACTTGATCATTTGTTTCGCTAGAGCTTTCTGTGAACTCATGCCAAATAGATTTCAAGTTTTCTAATTCATTTGGTGTTGGAATGCGATATAAGTTACTATTCATTTGTTATGCTTATTACGTTTATTAATCATTTTAGCTGCAACATCTGACGAAACATATCTTAGTAAAGACAAGTCCTTTTTTGTTGAACAAATTTCACGGGCAAAAGATGAAGAAACATGTCGTAATTTAGGGTCAGAGGTTGCAAAATAGGCTTGAGAAAAACTTTGAGCATTGTTCTTATCTAATTCATCGGTATATAGGCCTTTATTTACAGAGGCTAAATCACCTTCTTCTTCAAGGTCTTTGATACCACGCAATCCACGAACACAGAAAGATGATTTAACTTCTCTCATGAAATCAACAGTTAAACCTTCATAAGAAGTCACGATAATTTCTTGACCTTCTGGCAGGTGTGGACGAACATCTCTATCCATTTCTCTTTCAATCATTGCGAGGCGTTCTTCGGTTGTAAACATTGGTTGTTTCTTTGGGTTGATGCCAATTGCAACGTATAGCTTTGAATAAGGCATTTTTGTTGCGCTTTTAACTACGTCTATGTGACCTAAGGTTATAGGATCAAAAGAGCCAACATAAACAGCTGCTTGATTAAATGTATTTGGTAGTGGAGACAAATTATTATCATCTTGCATATGTGCGATATGGGAACGCAGTTGTAGCATGCTTGCGTCAATTTCACCTGAGTTATTAATTGTGAAGTCAGCACGTTGGTTTCTTTTGTCAATTGACATGAAGGTATTATAGCGTTGCTCAAAGTCAGCTTCATTTATTTTTGGCTTTTCCCGTGCAAGTGTTCTTTGTTTTTGTTCTTCATAGGGTAAAAAAACATTAACGGTATAATCAAATCGATTTTCAGATGCTTCTTCAAATAAAAAAGGAACATCGGCTATAATATATTCTTGTTTATTAGCTTCTTGTTCTTTGACAAAACTATCATATTCTTCCCAAACATGTTTTCGTACTTCCGATACAATACTTTGCCAAGTTTCTTGCCGGGAGCTATCTTCCATCAGGTTTTTAAGAGCTCTGCGGTCAACCCGTCCATTCTGAATGATTGTCGTGTCAGTTTTGTCTATTAAGAAACTTTTTAGTTCCTCATTATTGTTATATAAGTTGTTAACAGCGTCGTCAGCATCAAACACAGGAATACCAAGCTCTTCACTTGCTTTTCTTGCAAGGGTTGATTTTCCGCTACCAATTGAACCGGTTAAACCAATTTTAATCATGTAAACAATCACCTTTTTATATTAATAACTATTCATATCATGAATACTAGTTAATATCAAGTTTTGGTTTTTTATTATTCAGGATAAAAAATACCAGTGATGCGTCCTTTTTTTTCATTGTTATCTTCAGCAAATATTTGACTAATTCCAGTTTTAATATTTAAGGTTGCTTTACTACCTTTCAATATATTTTTTCCCTGCTCAATACGAACCATTTCTGTGATTGTGATAGTTTCTGTGATTATATCATAGACAGCGTTTTCACCATATATTTTTTCTGTTGGGGTTGATAATACGACACTACCTTTTGCTTTCACACGCTTAAGTCCAGCATTGCTAGATGTATCGTTTGCTTGTTTTTCGAATTCAGCAATTATGACATCAGCATCTAATGAATTTACATCTCTAATTACATGTGCGGAGCCTGTAGCAATAAAAGTTTGGCTTTTAGTGTTGTATTCCAAACTATCATCTGCGGTTATTATTTCATCTGGGGTAACAATACGTAAGTTTTCACCAGTTAAAGTGGCTATATTATTTGATACCTTATATTCACCTTTATCTCCATACGCAGTATATGGGGGTGACGAGACACGCACATTACCGTCTATTTCTATATGAGAAATGTTTTGAGCCGTTTTATTTTCTTTATCATTATAATAAGCCATTAAAACATCAGAGAAAATTGAAAAGTTGTTTTGTTTTACTTCAACACTGCCTTTAGCAATATAACGGTCTTTATCTCTGTCCCATGTTAGAGTTTCTTCAGCAGATATTTCAAGCGGTGCTTTTCCTTCTGTTTCAGCGGTCTTTGCTAAAGCAGGATAGGTTAAGAATAAAATTAACAATATAGCGTAAGTAAATATATGTTTCTTCATGGTGTTTGTTCCTGTTTGATTAAGGTCTCGTTTGTATTTAAGAAGAGCGTTAATTTTGCGGGGCCATAGAAAATTATTTTATTATCTGAGGAAGAAAATTCTAGCCCTTTTGCCTGTATTTTTCCTTTTGGCCCATGCCCAATTATGTCGCTTTCTGAGTTTATAGCACTTTTCTTTAGATCAATATGCAGGCTATCAGTTAATATTTCATAACCAGCATCATGAAATAATTTTACTCGACCATTTAAGAAAAGTTGCATGTGTTCTTGCATATAGTTTCCATTTTCTCCATAGACGGCAACCCAGCTATTATCTTGTAATAAAACATCTGCCATTGGGTTAGTAAGATTAATCATGTCTGGAGTATTAGAGGATCTCGAAGCTTTATCAGCAGTAATATTGAAGGGTTGTTGTTTTTCATCTAATCCACTATATTTTGCTTTGGTCATGGCAATTTCACCTTTTGCCATGTTGTTTTCTGTAGCTTCATTAGTTATTGTTTTTTGTTCTTGCAATCTGTTTTGTGCATCAAGCTCTATTGTTCCAGTATTATTTGTATTGGTTAAAGAGTAAAAGACAAACCCACAGATGATAATTACCAATATTAACAAAGCGATACGCATAGTGCGTATTATTCCACGTCTTTTGGTGTTATATTGATACTGTGGAGCATCAGTAGTGTTTTGAGTATTGGCGAGCCAATCATGTTCCGTATTTTTTGAATTATTATCCAACATATGAAAGTAAGATCCTAGGCAAAGCCAGCCTTTAAGCAATCATGTAAATGTATAATTCCAACAGGCTTATTTTGCGTGTCTACGACAAAAAGACAGGTAATTCTACGAAAACTCTCCCCCACATTGTTCATAATGCCCATGGCTTCACCAACAAGATTTGTTGCTAAAACTGTTTGTGGCTTGGTTGTCATTATATCTTTTGCTGCTTTTAACAACAGGTTTTCATCAATATGACGGCGGATATCGCCATCAGTTATAATGCCAGCTATTTCACCATCGGTATTTATTATGCCTGCACAACCAAAGCCTTTTTCTGTCATTACATCAAAAACATCTTTTAGTACTGTGTTTTCATCTACAAGCGGTAGTTCATCGCCTGAATGCATAATTTCATCAACTTGCATTAACTGTTGCCCTAATTTTCCACCTGGATGAAAAACTTTATAATCATTGGCAGTAAAGCCTTTTTGTTCTAAAAGAGCTAAAGATAAGGCATCGCCAAGAGCTAAAGACATAGTAGTTGATGTTGTTGGAGCTAGTCCATTTGGACAAACCTCTGGTATGTCAGCAAGTTTTAAGACAATATCTGCTCTGCTACCCAGTGTTGATTTTTTATCTTTTGTAATGGCAATTAATGGAATTCCAAAACGACGAGTATATTCAATTATATCATTTAACTCTTTGCTTTCGCCTGAGTTCGATAGGGAAAGCACTACATCTCCACGCACAATCATTCCCATGTCGCCATGGCTAGCCTCACTTGGGTGGACAAAGAATGCTGATGTACCAGTTGAAGACATTGTTGCCGCAATCTTTCTAGCAATATGGCCACTTTTACCCATACCTGTAACAATGACACGACCCTCAATTGTTGACATTAGTTCTACCGCTTTGGTAAAACTTGTATCAACAGCTATCATCTTAGATAGAGTTGCTAAGGCTTCTGCCTCCATAGACAATACTCTAGAGCCACATATGTTTATGGCCTGTGTATTAGTATTGCTTGCCTCGATCACTTTTTGTGTTTTAAGCATTCTAGTACCTTTTTTTATTTTTTGAGACTTAGACCATACATAGTTATTGCTATAACGTCAAGTGTGACGACTTGACAATGTTATAGACATACTATCAAATATTATTTTAGATAATGAAAGTAATGGAGGATAATATGGCTAAGAAGTTATTTTTACATCAATCTACCCATAATGACTTAGATGATATTCTTAATTTTTATCAAAACAATAAACACAAAGATATTTCTGGCAGAGATAAGATTGTAATGGAAGCTAGGGTTAAAGAAGGTGCGGTGACTACATTAAAAGATGAAAATGGTGATATTAAAGCGATTTCTATCTCCTATCCTGTTGTTGTTGATGATGAAAATGGCGATGAGATTCACAAGTGGACAGAGATTGGGTCTACACATATTTTAATGGGTGGTATGGGATTGTTTGATATCTTAGTTGGTTCTCAGATATTAAATGCTTTTTTATTGTCTCCACCAGAAGAGCGTTTTGTGATTGAAATCAAGAAGAATAATGACCATTCATTTCATGTTTTCCGTAAGATGGGCTGTGTAGATTTTGAACCTACCGAAGATATGATGGAGGCTGTTTATAGCACTCTCGCCCCTGAAGATATTGGTAATGTTGACTGGCTACATTGTGGAGCTGAAATTATACCAGAGTTAGCACAAAGATTTCTGGATAGGATTGATAATCCAACTATAGTAAATAAGGAAACTAATGAAGAATTTGAATTAGATATTAGCAAATCTCCTTTGAGTAAACACTTTATTCCTGTGCTTGAACAATTAGCAAAACATGATTACGGTATGTCTCATAATCCAGATATGGAGCAGAAACTTGCTCATATACAAAAAAAATTGATTAACAATCATAAAAAACCATAATGGACTTAATATATGAAATTAAACACAAAGACCAGAGAGACTGTAAAAGGCTTTGTATTTATTATCATGGCTCTTTTATTATTTAGTGTGCCGACATTTATTTCTTATCACCCGAATAATATTGCAGGAAGCATTTTAGTTTCACGTAGTAGTGATATTGAAGATAAATTTTATAGAACTGTTATATTTGTAGCGAAACATGACAAGCTAAAAGCCATTGGTTATGTGATAAATAAGCCAAAGGAGTCTTTAAAAGCACAAGAGATTTTTGATAAGCTAGATATTAAACCAGCAGGATATTTTACTAATATTATTAGTGGGCAGGCCTATGCCGAAACATTTATCAATTCAAAGCTACAAAAAGTTCTGCAAACATATTGGGGTGGGCCCATTGATGAAGATAAATTTCATTTAATTTTTACAGATGATAGATATACCTCTGGAAAGATAAATTATATTGCAAATACAGGAGTAAAAATTAGTGATGATAAGCAAGCTATCAATAATATTTTAGAGTTGGGTGATAAAGTTAGACCATATAAAATTGTAATGGGTTATGCTGGTTGGGGAATAGGGCAGCTTGACCAAGAGCTAGCACAGGGCAGTTGGTGGGTTATCCCTTATGATTATAAAACATTATTTACCGATAGCTCTGTTGATTTATGGGATAACTTAGCAGAAAATATACATTATTATTGTTGTGATGAGTGAAGTGTTAATGAAAAAAAGTAAGAAACCTTTTATAATCGGACTTACAGGCTCTATAGGTATGGGAAAAACTACAGTAGCTAAGATGTTTAAGAAATTTGGAATTCCAGTTTCTAATGCTGATGTAGATGTTGCAAAGTCTATGGAGGCTGGAGGATTGTGTGTTTCAGATGTAGCAAAGCTAGTGCCATCTGCCTTACGGTATGATGAGGCGGAAGAGCCATACATAGATAGAACTGAGCTTGGCAGAGTTGTTTTTGAAGGAGGCATAACAGATATTTCTAATAACTTGGATAGGCTAGAAAAAATACTTCACCCGATAGCAAGTAGTGCTAGAAATAATTTTATTCAAGAAATGACTAAAAATGGTCACGCTATTATAGTCTGTGATATCCCATTGTTGTTTGAAAACCAGCTTGCAGAGCAAATGGACTTGACCATTTGTGTTTCTGCTCCGCAAAATATACAGAAGAAACGTGTGCTTGCTAGGGGAGGCATGACAGAAGAGAAGTTCAATATATTTATTAGAAGGCAAATGCCTGATAGTGAAAAACGTAGGTTAGCTGATATTGTAATCGATACATCAGCTTCATTAGAAAACACAGAATTAGCCGTAAAAAAAGTACTTGATAATATTTTATAGTGACTTTTATAAAAGCACCTATTGTGCTTATGAAACAATTCTGTAATAATATTAAGTGATATATTTTCTTTAGAGGGTTCTCCTGTAAGTTATGAATAATAATATAAAAATATTAGTGGTTGATGACAACGATTTTGTTCGTATGCAAATAGTGTCTTTCTTAAAAGGTGGCGGCTATGAAACAATTGAAGCAACTGATGGTGATGAAGCACTGTCTGCCTTAAATAGTGATATTTCAATGGCAGTTGTTGACGTTCGCATGGAGCCTATGGGCGGGTTTGAGTTTATTTCTATAATGCAGGCAGATGGATATAATATTCCTGTTATTTTAGTTACTGGAGATCAAAGCCCAGATCTACTTTCAAAAGCAGGGCAGTATAATGTCAGTACTATTTTATTAAAACCAGTGCAGAAAGAAAGGCTATTATCAATGGTTGATCGTTTAATGCAAAGGGAAATGACAAATTAACATGGTAAGACAGTATTTATATATTATATATAAGGGGCTATCATCCCATTTCTTATTGCTAGCTATGTGTAGCATGTTTTTCTTAGCTGGTTGTGCTCAAGCTGAATTCCCCAATGCAAGAACTCCTAATATTCCAGCCGTAACACAACCTTATAATAAATTAAAAGGTGTCAATGAAGATCGTAAAGATATCATGAAGCTCCCTTTAGGCGGTGATATATTAGTGCCAAGGTCTATGAATGGTAATCCTTTGCCAGATGTAGATGTTGGGCCTTTTGAATTACGTGGCGAAACTCTTGGTGGCGCATTACAGCTAATTTTAGCAGATTATAATATTACCATGGCTTTTGAAACAAGCGAGGGTTTGACTAGGCGTATAACAGCCGCAAATTTACACGGAAATTTATCTAAGGTAGTTAACAAAGTTTGTAGTCTGGCCGATCTTTACTGTGCCTATGATGATGGTATAATAACGATTAAAGAAACTGAAACATTTGTTGTTGACTTGCCACCTTTTGGTTTTAGTAGTGATGGTGCTGTTGATAGTGTAGCATTTGATCAAATAGTAACAGGGTTAGAGTCTATTATAGGTAATACGCCGACGCTTGATAGTAATGCTCGTATATTGGTTTATTCTGCAACGCACAGGTCAAATAAATATGCAGAAGAATACTTTAGAAGATTACGTAAGAATACTGCTCTAGTTGTTTTTGAAACTCATATCTGGGAGGTTACTCTAGATAATGAAAATCATACAGGAATTAACTGGGAAGGTGCTTTTAGTAATATAGGTAACTTTGATATTGATTTAACTATTCCAGGAGGTGTTCCAGCAGGGACAGTTTCACCTATAACTATCACACCAGCATTTAGCGGTAGTGGAAACTTAAATTTTGAGACTGTCTTAGAATTTATATCTAGGCATGGTGCTGTGAAAACTGTTTCTCAGCCACAAATAACAGTAATCTCTGGCGGTTCTGCTAGCCTTGAAGTTAGGCAGTCTGAAAACTTTATTAGTGAATTTACTAGAACACCAAGTACCACAGTTGGAGTGCCAGATACAGTATCTACGACTACAGATACTGTTGACACTGGACTTAGAATGACAATTGCCAGTGCTTGGGATAAAGCTACAGTTTATGGAATGCTTGATATTTCTCTTGATGAGCTTTTGCGGATTGAGAACTTCTCCCCATCACCTGATACAATTATTCAATTACCATCTACAACAACTAGAAGCTTAGAAACGCAAATAAGAGTAAGACCAGGTGATGCTATATTAATCGCTGGATTGGTGACAGAAAGAGATTTGTATGAAGGAAGTGGCCCTGGACTTTTAAAACCACTTTTTACTACATCTAGGTCAGCCACAACAAGAAATACTGAGCTTATATTTATGCTGAAGCCAAGAGTTATAGTTTTTACTGATGAAGATGATAATCATAAAAATAAAACTGTAGAGCTTGTTAATAAAAAGCCAATAGATGTAGACATACCTTTAGAGACTGTCTTACCTTTACAGGAAAAAGAAGAAAAACCGCAACAAGAAGAAAAAGTGGATGTTGATGTAACTATGGATATGGTTGCAGATGAGAATAAAAATGAGACAGATAATACAGATGAGATGAATAAGAAAGAAAAAGAGAAAGAAAAAGAAAAGCCATTTCCAGTATTGTCTATTTCTCCTAATTTGTTAGCTCCAAGCCTTGAAGATGGGGAATAGTAATCATGAGTAGAGCAAAAATTATAGATTATAAAAATATATCATTAATATGTGCTTTTATATTTTTATTTGTAGTATCTTTTTTATCAACCAATGTATATGCACAATATAATGCTTTTGAAGATCCTGGTACTGCCAGTAGAGGGGCTGGTGGAGGGCCTAAATTAAAAGCTGCAGAAGATAAGGTTGATGGCGGTAAAGTATCCGTTGGTGCAACGGCTTACGTTGTTAGCTTATTTGAAAATGATGGTAGCGCACCTGTTTCTGTTACTGGGGTTAAAATGTACCCTTCATCTAACGTAACGGCAAAAGTTTCTTTAAACCAATGTGAAGAAAAAGCCATTCCACCTGGTGCAAAATGTGCGATTACTATTGCTGTATCTGCTTTACAGAAAGGTAATTATACAGTTGGAGTTATAGTTGGTCATACTGGGCGTTCAAGATTACTTAAAACAGCATTAACGGGAAGTGTTGAGAGTAGTTTGGCGTCGGAAGGAGTGGTTCAGGGCGATGTAGAGGCTATTCCTGAAAATATTGACTTTGGAACGACAGATGTTGGGCAAAGCTTTGTGCAATCAATAACTTTACGTAACAAAACGGCAAAACCTGTTGATATTAGGGATATTCATTTAGAATCTCCAGCACAGGCTGGATTATCATTAGAGACCGAATGCCCAACTACTTTAGGAGCTGGCGAGGGCTGCACAGTTGTAGTGACTTGGCTACCACTTTTAAAAGGTAAAAGTCAGGGTATATTAATTGTTGAACATTCCGCCGCTCCAAATATCGTACAAGTTAAAATCACAGGAACATTTAATCCAGCAGAAGTATCTAGTGCAAAAATATATCCAGATTCTGTTGCTAATATGGGGTTGCTTATTTCCGATAAAGAAGAAATTAGTTTTGGTAGTGATATTGATTCCAAATCTGCTATAACGGCTAGTCTTGTTAATGTAGGCGATATGCCGCTTAATATTTATGATATAAGATTGTCTGGTGCAGATGGCGGAGTATCTTTATCAAGACAAGGTTGCCGTGCTAAAACTGTTCTTAACCCAATTGAGGCTTGCCCATTGATTGTGACTTGGTCGCCTAATCGTGTTGGGCCTTTAATTGATGATATATTGATACGCCATTCTGGTGCTCGTGGAATACTTGTTATACCTGTTCGAGGTGATGCAGAAAGGGCTGTTGAGCGTGATAATATTGCTATAACTCAAGGTGATGATTACGATAGTAATGATATAAGTTCTGACACAATGCCTGTTCTGGATAGTTATGTTGTAACATCACTTGCGAGTAATAGGGCGGTAGTCTCTGGGCCTGTTGGTATACAACTTGTTCGTGATGGAGAACGGGTGATTATGGCAGGAACAAGCTGGGTTGTGAATATTGTTGAGACCGGTGTTGAGCTAAGTAGTCGTAGTGGCAGTATTCTATTGGTGTTTGACCGCTCTTTAACTGGTATAGCTAATGTATCGTCATCTTCGTCTTCGTCATCATCGTCAAGCAGTGATAGTAGCGATAGTGATGATAATTAATTTCTAGGTGAGGATATTTTCTTGGATCAAGACACTCCACAAGATTATAACGAAAAAGATTCATCTCCTGCAGATGTTATTGGTTCTCCTACAGCTGAAGAGTTAGATGAGGCTCGGGGAGAAAAAACAGATCGTCGTGGTGAAAGTATAGGGCCTCCTGCTGGTCATTCAGAAAGAAGGCATGGTGGTGACCGTAGAAAAAGCAGGTCTAGCATAGGTCGTGAACGTTATCTAGAAATGGTAATGAAAGAACGCGCTTTATTCGTACAGCAAGGAATATCAAGAACAACCGAAGAATTATTGACTGCTGCGGGGGCTGGCTCTGAACAAGAAGCATCGACCACAGAATCAAGGGAAAATGCAACGGGTGACCAACTGCGTGCTATGCTTCCCGTGCAAGCTTGGATGCCGTTAAACATTCATTTAATTAGTCTTGATGGCGGGGTTTTAAAAATTGCACCTTTAGATGAAATGACAGATAGGCAGGTTGAAACTTTAAAAGCAACAGCCATACGCATAGGTTTTCACATTGCTAGCATTGAGATGGAGTTGTGGGATAGGGCTGATCTGATACAAACATTGCGTAATGTGCATGATATATCTGCCGATCGCTGTGAAAAGACACTTGGTAGCTGGCTTAATGATATTGATAATGGTTTATTATTAAATCAATTTATGCGTGATATGTTGGCTGAGGCTCTGCAGGTCAGGGCATCGGATATACATTTATTACAAGATAATGCAACAGATGCGCCAAACTGGATACAATATCGAGTTGATGGTGATATGACACCTATGCACTTATTACCTTCTGATGCTATGGCTAGGTTAACAACATTAATTAAAAGAGATGCAGGCTTAAACTTTGGTGATAGAACAACACCAAAAGATGGTAGGTTTAGCTTCTCTTGGCAGGGTCGCTCTATTGATGTTCGTGTGGCAGCGGGCCCCCATTCTCAAGATGGTGAGAAAATTACACTACGTCTTTTAGATAGAGCAAACTTAAAAAGTTTTGATGAGTTATTCAGTAAAAGTCCAAAAGTAGGCGAGTATTTAAGTAAATTATTATCACCTGAAATAAAAGGTGGTGGTGGCTTTATTTTAATGTCTGGGCCAACAGGTTCTGGTAAGTCAACTACGCTTTATGCCTGCGTTCTAGATATAGATAGAAGACGCAGACATGTTTTAACTATTGAAGATCCGATAGAGTATGAAATGCGTTATGCAACACAGTGGCAAGTATCACAAGGTGGGCGTTCTTTTGCTGATTTAATTCGTGCGGCTATGCGTCATGATCCAGATTATATCGTAATTGGTGAAATGCGTGATGGCGAGACTGTTGAAACGGCTTTGAAAGCGGCGGAATCTGGTCATACTGTTGTCTCAACAATTCACGCAGATACCGCATTGCAAACGTTAGAAAGATTGCGTTCTTTCATGCCAACAGAAAGAGAGAGATCGTCAACATATACTTTGGCTCAACAAATAAGGGCGGTGTTAAATCAACGTCTAATAAAGACTTTATGTCATAGTTGTTCTTACCGTAAGAAAGCAGAAGAGATTCTTGATGATGTTAAGTTAAAGGCTCTTGGTTTGGATAAAAATGAGAATATCCGTGTACACAATCATAATGGGTGCGATTTATGTGGTAGAACAGGTATATTGGGCAGGACGCTTTTGTTAGAGGTTTTAATTGTTGATATTCCTTTAGCTCAAAGGGATCCTTTGTTCCGTGCGTTAATGTCAAATGTTAATGATGTTCTTGATTTGCCGGGATTAACTTTAATTTCTAGGCAGGATAGTTTATTATCTTTGGTAAGAGATGGGTTGGTTGACCCTGAAGTCGCTTACTCTCAATTAAGTATGTAGTTAAGTCATGTAAAGGTTTTTTTACTAAAATGAAACAATGGATTGTAGAATTTGCAGTTGATACACGCTCTGGCCCTCAAAAGCTTAAAGAGTCTTTCTACATGCCTACAGAAGAAGATGTAAGAAATGAAATATTCAAGCGTGGTGGCTATGTAATTAGGATTAATGCACATGAACGTTCTATATGGGAAAGGTGGCTGGCTAGATCAAGTTGGTGGCAGGTGCAGTTATTAAGAGGAATACAGTTCCGCTCAACAGCAAATTCACCGGGTGTAGCTTTATGGCGTTTGATTCAAGAAGAAAAAAATCCTCGTATGCAGAATATTTATGCTCCAGCACAGGAAGCTTTATCTCGTGGTTTGGGTGTGATTGATGCTTTAAAAGCATTAAAGGTTTTTGACTATGGAACGCTTGCTATTCTAGCCTCAAGTGAACGTAGTAATAAATTGCATGAAGGTATACCTCATGCGATTCAAAATATTACACAAAAAAGAAAAAATCGTGGAGCCATTATAGGTACAATGTCTTGGGTTGGCTTCGATGTGTTAACAATTGTGCAGGGAATGTTCTGGGGTCGTGAGAAAATTTTAGGCTGGTTTCGTGATAATCCACCATCAGAGCCAGATAAATTAATCGCATATAATAGCGTTGTTGGAAAATTAGAATTATTATGGGGTGTGTTGATTTGGTCAGCTGTAGGTATGGCGGCTTTTATGGTCTGGGTAATTATATCTTATATAAAACATAGAGGTGAGCGTGATTGGTTAACCGCACGCATAGTACGAAAAATACCTTTAATAGGAGCATATTTAAGAGATATTGGTTTTACAGACAGTACTTCTGCCGCATCCCGTATGTTAAGCGGTGGTGTGCCAATTGGAGAGGTTTTAGAGCAAGCATCAGAGGCAAGTAATATACCAGAGGTATCAAACTACTGGCAATCCGCAAAAGAAAATCTTGCTAGAGGTGTGAGTCTAGGTGCTGCCTTGGATAGGGAGCCATTAACTCGCAGTGAACGTATGGAGCTTGCAGGTATTTCTGATTTAGGGCAGGTTGCAACTATTATGGAGGCAATTTCTGAAATGCGAGCATCATCTAGTAAATCTAAACATAAACTCATTGTCTGGCTTGCTTTTGGTTTAACTGGTGTCTATCTTCTGATAGCATTTGGTAGTGCAATTTTTGCATTAAAAGTTATGAATATGAGTATGGACGGTATGATGAGTAGTTTAACAACAGGATAATACGGTATTGGAGTGTAGGCGTTATGGCAGAAGATGATAAAAATGAAGTACAGGTGCAAGCGACAATTCCACCTGAGCGTAGTGCTGATCAAACAAATATGCCAGAAGAAACAGCTCAACACTTTTTAAGTCGCTCTGATAAAGTGGAAATTAGTAGTAGAGAGGCTGAAAAAAGCAAAAAGAAACCTTCTGTCGGCAGTAACGCTATGAAGGCAATGTTTGAGCAATCAGATATTGAATTATCAGCATTTCTGCCAAATGATATTATAGGTGGATCTGTTCCTTATATAGCGGGAATGGAGTCAGAAACTGTGTGGAATGCAGCGTCTCAAGCTTGTGGAACCGAAAGAATACATTATTGCTATACAGTAGATGGGGACAGGTGTTGGTATTTTGCGACGCCATCAGCATCCTTGGCGAGTGCTCCTGATAGTTGGTGCCCGTTAACAGCAGCTTTACCTGGAAATAGTGAGCACTGGGATAAAGATACTGTATATATTTACGAACAAGAAGGTATGGCAGGAGCTTTGCGTTGGGATAATGAAACAGGGCGTATGCAAGCATTTGTTGGTGCTTCACGTACAATTCTACCACGAATACAAAGCCTAGAGGCTAATTTTGTAACAATTGATCCAGAAAAAGCAAAACAGGTGGCTTGGCATAATAGGTCGCTTAATCGTGAGAAACTGTCTAGGTCTTTAATGCGTATGACCTTTTTCTCTGGTTTAAGTGTGACTATAGTTGCTCTTTTAATCTGGGTTTTATCGTTTGCTTTTACAGCCATTCTAGAACCAGAGCTAAAGGAAGCTGAGAGTTTAACTAGAGATGCTACATTTAATTTAATGATTGAAGCGACAAAAGCGCTTAATACAGATGTTAATAAACATTTCTATAATTTAAGACGATTAATGGATACTCTACCTAAGTTTGGTGGAACTTTATTAAAATATGAAATCATAGATGGTGGCAGTGCAGAATGGGAAGCATTAGTTCCAAGGGCATTAGAGGGTGATATTAGTCAGTTTAAGGCTAAGGCAATAGGCTTAGAAAAAGGTGATGGACGTTTGCGTATTCGTGGAAAGCATTAATATATATAATAAATTAGTGTAAATGACTTTATTTTTATAATAGAGTAGAATAAGGTAAAAAAGAGTAAGAAAATGGCTAAGTTAGATTTAAAAAAGATACAAGGGTATTTAAGTGCGGAAAAGATGAAAGATCTTGACCGTTTTTTAGATGCTCTACCAGGTAATGTAGGTTATAACGCTCTAATTTTTGCCTTTTCTACTTGGGCTCTTGCTGCTGCCGCAGTTTTATTTGCGGTGATGGCAACAAAGGATTTAACGGAGCTTAGAACAAAATTATTAGAAGTGGAGGCATTACAACCACCAGTACCAGAAATTACCTATACACCAGTTAGCAAGTCTAATTTACAAAAAGTGGTTGATGGAATCGAAGGATTATATCCTGGTGTGTCTTACATAATAGATGGAAATGGTGAGGTTAGTGTTAGTGCAGGTGATGTTAGATATATACCGCAATTTAAATCTGCTATCAGCCATTTACAAAATGGTGGTAAGATGTGGAGGACGCAAATTAAAGATTTGTGCTTTGGTAAAGAATGTAGTGGACCAAAGTTGCAAGGGACTCTTAGTTTTTATATGGTTAGAGTTGAAGACGCTAAAATAGAACAAAAAGAAAATTAGAAGAAGTAAAGAAGTAAGAAAAGAACTAGATTTTATAATTAAACAAACGTTAAACCAAGAAGAAAGGGGTAAAACATGAATAAAAGTTTTACAAAAAATACAAAAAATCAACAGGGTAATGCTCTGTTTCTAATTTTAATTGCAGTTGCATTATTTGCAGCTCTGTCTTATGCAGTTACACAGTCAGGTGGCGGTGGCGGTACTATTGACCGTGAGCAAAGCTTGATTTCGGCAGCGCAAGTAACGCAGTATCCAGCATTACTTAGAACTACAGTAACACGTATGGTTCTAACAGGAACAACAGCAGCTAGCCTTGATTTCACAAGTGCTCCAACAAATACAGATGATTCAGAAGTATTTGGAACCACTGGTGGTGGCGTATCATTCCAAGCACCTCCAGCATCATCAGGTGCAACTGTTTGGGGATTCTTAGATATATCTGATGCTGCAAATGGATTTGCTATCACTGATGTTGGAACAAATACAATAGTATCTGGACGTGAAGTTATCGCATATGCAGATGGTATTACTCAGAATGTTTGTGAAGCTGTTAGAAAAGGTTTAGGATTTACTGGAACTGCTCCAGACAGTCCAACAGCAACAGTTGAGACTACAGCTGTGACTTTTGCAGTGGCGGCATCAAATGCTGCTGCAGATAATGCAACTACTTTTAACTCACATGCTGGGGAGGGATTCTCATGTGTGCGTAATGGTGCTGCTGGTAATTACGTATACTACCACGCATTGGTTGAAAACTAAGAAAATATAAAGGGTGCAATATTTTGAAACAGCCCCTTTCTTTCTTAAAATGCACCTTTGAACAAATAAGGAAGAATGCTCGTATTTATTATGAGCATTCTTCTGTGCGTTTTATAAACTCTGATGGTAATGTGATTTTCTATATTTTAATTGCTATTGCATTACTAGGCATGCTGACATTTGCCTTTGTTCAAGATAGTGGCGATAATGTATCAAAACAGAATTCTTATAAAATATCAGAGGAGTTATATAGTCAATTTAACAGTATTAACTCTGCTGTTATGTCTTGCATTATAGAATTTCCTGCTGGTGGTGGAGACCTTGATACTAATGGTAAGATAGAGGCGGCTGATAATGATAATAGGCCATATCCATTAAGCCCATCTGATGCTAATAATCCTGGTGGAGCAGCTGCGAATGATCAAGTTCGTAATATGAAGTGCCCAGGTTCTGGGCTTGGTATTTATAAAGGTGCTGGTGCTATTGGTAAATATTTAGCAGCCCCACCTTCTGGGTTTGCCGAATGGGAGCTTTTAAATGATACAAATGGTGTGCGTATACGTAGTATTGGTGAAAACTCAGCAACCGTATCATCTGCAATTACTGCCCTACAAAAAAAGTTTGATACCTGTAGAACAGATTTAAACTATGGTGCTTGTGGCACTAACTGTATTTCTATCTGGATAAAAAAGGCAGCTGGTTGTTAATAATTCTAAAATAGGAGAAGTGCTATGAGTACAGAGGCAAATACTAAAGAAATCTTTGAAACAATGGATTATGGCACTGCTATTGAAAGTGATGCCCATGCGTGGGAATGGCTAAAATCACATCAACAAAAATTTGGACATTTTATCTATGGTGAAATGTTAATCCCAGAAAAAAACGAATATTTTTCAACATATAATCCAGCAACAGGTGATAGGCTTGCTGACGTAGCTTGCGGAACAGCTGGCGATGTTGATACTGCGGTTAAATCTGCTCGTAGTGCTTTAGCTGAATGGCAAGCATTGTCATGTTATGAGCGTGCAAAATACATGTATGCAATAGCAAGATTAGTTCAGAAACACGCTAGGTTATTTGCTGTATTAGAAACAATGGATAATGGTAAGCCAATTCGTGAGACTAGAGACATTGATGTGCCTTTAGTTAGTAGGCATTTTTATCATCATGCTGGTTGGGCTCAATTATTAGACAGTGAATTCCCAGAACATACAGCCTATGGCGTTGTTGGGCAGATTATTCCATGGAATTTTCCACTTGTAATGCTTGCGTGGAAGATTGCTCCTGCGATTGCGGCTGGTAATACAGTTGTATTAAAACCAGCTGAACAAACTCCATTAACTGCAATGTTATTTGCTGAAATTTGTATGGAGGCAGGACTACCAGATGGTGTGGTCAATATAATTCAAGGCGATGGTAAGACAGGTTCTGCACTCGTGAATCATGATGATATTGATAAAGTTGCCTTTACAGGCTCTACAGATGTTGGGCGTATTATAAGGAAAGCGACGGCTGGCACAAACAAAGGGTTAACCTTGGAACTTGGAGGGAAATCTCCAATAATCGTTTTTGATGATGCTGATATTGATGGTGCGGTTGAGGGTATTGTTAATGGATTGTGGTTTAATCAAGGTGAGGTTTGCTGTGCTGTATCAAGGCTTTTGGTACAAGAAGGTATTGCCACAAAAATGCACGAAAAGCTTAAAGCACGATTAGAAAAATTTCGTGTAGGCAATCCTTTGGATAAGTCCATTGATATGGGCTCTATTATTAACAAAACTCAATTTGATCGTATTGATAGTTTAGTAAAAAAAGGTGTGGAAGAAGGTGCAGAATTGATGCAGTCAAGTACGCCAGCACCAACAACTGGTTATTTCTATCCACCAACTGTGCTGGCAAATGTATCTCCATCTGATACCGTTGCTACAACAGAGATTTTTGGCCCTGTCTTGTCTACAATGACATTTAGAACTCATGAAGAGGCTTTGGCGTTAGCAAATAACTCTCGCTATGGTTTGGCAGCTAGTGTGTGGAGTGAGAATATTAATTTAGCTTTAGACTTAGCTCCTAAACTAAAAGCAGGTGTAGTTTGGATTAATAGTGCAAATTTATTTGATGCTGCTTGTGGTTTTGGCGGTTTTAGAGAATCTGGCTTTGGCCGTGAAGGTGGACGTGAGGGTATGCACGCATACTTAAAACCGTCATTTATTAAAGAATTAAAACCGTATGATAAAGATTCTATAATTAACAATGGTATTAGCAAAGAACACGGTATTAAGAATGCTGGTATAGAACAAATCGATCGTACGCCAAAAATATATATTTGTGGTAAACAGGCGCGCCCTGATAGTGGTTATAGCTTGTCTGTTTTGTCTCCATCAGGTGAGCTTTTAGGACAAATTGCCGAAGGTAGCCGTAAAGATATCCGTAATGCAGTTGAAGCGGCTGATAAAGCAGATGGTTGGAGCAAAGCACCAAATCACCTTAGAGCGCAAATTTTGTATTATATTGCAGAAAATTTAGAGATGCGTAGAGAAGAATTTGCTAAGTGTATTGTTGAAATGACAGGTGTTAGTAAGGAAGAGGCTGTAAAAGAAGTAGAAATTAGCCTGCAACGTTTATTTACCTATGGTGCTTGGTGTGACAAGTTTGAAGGCAGTGTTCACTTTCCACCAATGCGTAGCATTACTTTGGCAATGAAAGAACCTGTTGGCATCATGGGTATTATCTGCCCTAATGAAATGCCATTATTAGGTTTTGTGTCACTTATTGCACCTGCTATTGCTATGGGTAATAGAGTTATTGCCCTACCATCAGAACAACACCCATTGGTGGCAACATTGTTTTATCAAATATTAGAAACGTCCGATCTACCTGCTGGTGTACTTAATATCATTACTGGCTGGCATGAGGAGCTAACTAAGACTTTAGCCGAACATGATAATGTTGATGCTATATGGTGCTTTGCTGAAAATAAAAATATTAGTACTTTTGTTGAGGAAGCTTCAATTGGTAATTTAAAAAGAACTTGGTGTAATAATGGCCTTAAACGTGATTGGGTAAACCCTATAGAGGCTGAAGGAAAAGAATTCCTAGAGCGTGGAACTGAAATTAAAAATGTTTGGGTGCCGTACGGAGAATAAGTATGAGTATGAGTATCTCTATAAGAATTCCTGTTGCTATTGTGTCTATAGTCGCTGTCGCAGTTTTGATTTCTAGCTTAATTATAGTGAAGATGTCCTCTGATAGTATTATTTATGCAACAAAAGAAAAGCTTGCTGCTTTACAGTCTTCAAGGGCTGTTGCCCTTAATGGTTATTTTGAGTCTATAGAACAAGATTTAAGTGTATTTGCTAAAAATGACTATGTACGAAGTGCTTTAATTGACTTTAAAAAGGGTTGGGCTGAACTTGGGAGTAATCAAACAAGCACTTTACAACGCTTATATATTACAGATAACAAAGTAGGCTCTAAAGAAGATTTAAATCAAGCTCTTGACGGTTCTTATTATAGTGAAGTTCATAAGAATTATCATTCATGGTTTAAACACCTACTTAGACAAAAAGTGTACTATGATATCTTTCTTTTTGACGCTGATGGAAATCTTGTTTATACGGTATTTAAAGAAATGGATTACGCAACCAATATTAATACAGGTGAGTGGAAAGATACTGGTTTAGCTCAGGTGTTCCGTGCAGCAGAACAAAGCCTTGACGGCAAACAACATTTCTCAAGTTTTAAACCGTATGCACCAAGTAATGGATTGGCGGCAAGTTTTATTGCTCAAGCAATTCTGAATGATGATGGCTCACTGGCTGGAGTTATAGCATTTCAGGTGCCGATAAAAAAAATTAATAAAATAATGCAAGTTGCAACAGGTATGGGTAGAACTGGCGAAACTTATCTTGTTGGAGAAGATGGAATCATGCATAGTAATTCCCGTTTTTCCAAGAACAATTTAATTTTAACAACAAAAGTTAATGGCACAATCATTAATTCAGCTCTACAAGGTAAAATAGGGGTTGGCGAGAATGTCAACTATCGTGGAGCTTCAGTAATATCAGCTTACGGGCCAGTTGCTTTTAAAAATGCAAAATGGGCTGTTATAGCAGAAGTTGATAAAGCAGAGGCCATTGTATCCCCGATTAGGAATATGTTGATAGTTATAGGCTTTGCAGGGTTGATTATGTTGGTCATTGCGGGGGTTATTGGGGTTGCGATATTAAATAATATTCTGGTTTCTTTAGATTCGGCAAAGGACTCATAGTTTTAAATGATTGCTGAACAAGAAATTATATCTAAAGTTGATAACGGTTTTGGTCATTTAATTTTAAATAGACCTAAGGCTTTGAATGCCCTTTCTTTTGATATGATTTTAGAAATGCGAGAGCAACTAGAAAACTGGAAAAACAATCCATTAGTACATTCTGTTATTTTAAGTTCAAATAATGAAAGGGCTTTCTGTGCTGGCGGTGATGTTAAGGCGGTTGCTGAAGATACAGAGAATCTAGCTAATGCTTTTTTTAGAGAGGAGTATGCTTTAAATGCAGAAATAGCATATTTTCCAAAGCCATATATTTCATTTATGAATGGAATTGTTATGGGTGGTGGCGGTGGAATTTCTCTGCATGGTTCGCATAGAATTGTAACTGATAGCACAAAATTTGCGATGCCTGAAACTAAAATTGGTTATTTCCCAGATGTTGGTAGTGGCAATGTTTTAAGCAAGTGTAGCGGTTATACAGGTCTTTATTTGGGAATGACAGGAAATACTATATCTGGCCGTGAAATGGTAGATTTAGGTCTAGCTACTCATTTTGTAGTCGAGAATGAATGGGATAGCGTTATAGAAAGAACTCTGCAATCAGGTTGCCCAGATGATGTATTAGAGCCTTATAAGGTTGTTATTAAACCATATATACACCAAGATAAAATTGACAAATACTTTGGCAAGGTGAGCGTTGAAGATATATTTGATGCCCTAAGAAACGATAGAGTAAATGATGATTGGTGTGATCAGGTGTATAATGGTTTATCTAAATGTTGTCCGACTAGTTTGAAAGTAGTTTTTAAACATTTCCACCTTTCAAAAAAAGCGGAAACTATTGCTGATGTCTTGAAAATGGACTATAGACTTAGTCAAAACATGACTATACGAGAAGATTTCTATAATGGAGTTAGTGCAGTTTTAATTGATAAAACTGGAAATCCAAATTGGTTGCCACCTAATATTTATGAAGTTGACGATAAAGAGATTGAAGTATTGTTTGGAGCATGCTTAAATGGAGAAGTAGATCTTGAGATATTACCTTAGGATATTTTTATAATGCAATTACAGTTAGTTTTTAATTAAGGATTACGCCATGAATTCAGCCTATTACGAAATTATACATTTAATAGAACGCCTACACCGCCAATTTCTAGATGTTTTGAAGGCGGAGCTTGAACGTGCAGGTATTCACGATATTAACAATGTACAGAGCTTGGTTCTGCATAATATTGGTGAAGATGAAATGACTGTAGGTGAGCTTACAATACGGGGGTATTATCTAGGCTCTAATGTATCTTATAATGTTAAAAAAATGGTAGAGAATGATTATCTTGTTCAAGAACGCTCTATTCATGATAAACGCTCTTTACGGGTGCATTTATCAGATAAAGGTCGCTCTTTAAATGCGTCGCTATCAAAACTTTATGTAAGGCATGAAGAAATGTTGGCAGAACTTGGTATGAATGAAGAAAAATTAGTAGAATTAAATAATAACTTATTGTCATTGGAGAAATTCTGGGCATCTCAAATGCTTGGTGGAGAGTTAAAAACTCTACAAGCTGAAACTAAGTAGTGGAAGAGAATGTTACGTTGGTTAAAACGATTTTTTAGTTCTCCATTAAAACGATATGAACAGGATAAAGAGGCTTTATCCAAGCAGAATGAAAAAGAACGTTGCCTTGTAGCTACAGATACATCTACCAATAAAGAAATATTATATTATATGGCAGACGACCTTTCAGATAAGGTGCGTGTTGCTGTTGCTGGTAATAAATCAACCCCATTACATGTAAGTCCAAAATTAGCACAAGATAAAAATGTAGATGTACGGTTAAAATTAGCAAATAGGCTTGTTACTTTATTACCTGACCTATCTAAAGAGGAGCATGCACATTTATACGCTTTTGCAGTGCAGGCTTTGGGTATGCTTGCTGAAGATGAATCTTTGAAAATCAGGCGGGCATTATCAACAGCATTAAAAGATATAACCTGCTCACCACCACAGATTGTTAGTAAATTAGCCAATGATTTAGAGCGTGAAATTGCAGAGCCATTACTAAAATATTGCCTTCGTATTCCAGATGATAATTTATTAGATATTTTAGAGCATCACCCAGCACCTTGGGCGGCATCTGCAATTGCAGAACGTAGAAATATTAGTCAAAAGGTATCAGCAGGTATTTTTAAAAAGAAAGATATCTCCGCAGGAAAACTTATGTTAGGAAATAAAGGGGCAGATATATCGCAAGAAACCTTAGAGGAGATAATCGACTTTGCAAAGGAACATTCAGATTGGCATGAAGGAATTGCACTACGCCATGATTTAACTTTTGAGCTGGCAAGAAAGCTAGTTGGCTTTGCTAGTAAAGCTGTATTAATGATTCTTGAGAAACGCAAAGATTTTGATAAAAGAACAAGACAAGATATTGTAGCATTAATAAAACGTAGAATTGATTTTAAAGACAATGCTTTGCCAAATGAGAGCGTTGAAAGCCATGTAGAGCGTTACTATGAATCAGGAAAACTAGACATGGAGACTTTATTAGATGCATTAGCTTGGCAGGATTTTGGGTTTATAATGGAATCCTTGGCTCAACTATCTGGCTTTCCGAAAGATAAGGTTGATAAAATTGTAAAAGAAAAAGAAGCAAAAACGCTTGTTGCTTTGATATGGAAGTCAAAATTGCCGATGCGTCTTGCGGTGGAATTGCAGCAGAAAATGGCTAATATACAGCCAAGAAACCTCGTTTATGCTAGAGGAGGGACAGATTACCCATTTTCAGAAGAGGATATGGAGAAAATACTAACTGAAGAGAAATAATTTTTCAAAGGATATGGCGTTTATTTACGTCTTAATTAATAAGGATATGGTCAGAACCATAGGAAACTAAGTTTTGGAAACAGTGCAGAAAACCAATAAGCAGGAAGAAATAATCCGTCATGCAATGAACGGGGATAGGGACGCTTTTGCTATGTTGATAGAAGAAAATTATAATCGGATTTACGCGATATCATGGAAATTCTCTGGCGTTAAAGAAGATGCGGAGGATATTGCTCAAGATGTTGTTATAAAATTAGCTCGAGTTTTGAGGAGTTATCGTTTTGAATCTGCTTTTACAACATGGTTATATCGCTTAACTGTCAATACTGCAAAAGATTATCTTAGAAGTAAAAATAGACATACAACACGTGAAATGCCATTAAAAGAAGAAATAATTGCGATTGCTGTAGCACCTCAAGATAAGAAGCTCGAAATTAACGAGATTTTAATGGAAGTTGATAAGCTACCAGCCAAGCAGAGAGAAGTAATAATTTTAGTTTGCTGGGAAGGGTTTAATCATAAAGAAGCAGCAGAGATTCTTGGTTGTGCAGAGACAACAGTCTCGTGGAGGCTTTATGAAGCAAGAAAAAGACTAGCTAAGCTATCAGGGGGAGATGAGTAATGAGTACAAAAAAAATCCTTGATGAAAAATTATTACAAGAAACTTTAAAGAGTTGTGAATCTCCAGCACCCGATGAAAAAGCAAAGGATAAAGCTATTTTACTGGCTTTAGAAGCTTTTGATGAGGAGCAAGTAATTGCAGACAAAAAAGAATCTCAAGAAAAAACCCAAGGATTTATAGAAAAAGATCGTCTTAAAGGTATAAGCGAGGTAGAGCCTCAGTTTAATAAACCTTTTAATATATGGAGACGTATCATGGACAAGAAATTTATACTAGGCGGTATGGGCGGGGCTGTTGCTACTTGTGCAATATTAATTATGCTAGGTGGCCCTGTAGCATTATATAAAGAATCAATAAATACTGGAGCGATGAGTAGTGACGTTGTTTTGGAATCGATAGACAAAGAAGTAAAAAAAGTAAGTGTGGAAAAAACGCTTGCAGAAGAAGATTCTAGTTTGAACCAATCAAATTCTTATAGAAATGAAAAATCAGAAACAATAGCAGAGCCAAAAGCTATGGATTGGAGAAACACTAGGGCTCTTAAGGAATCTCGTACATCTACATTTAGTGATATGGCATTCAATAATACTGTATCTAATGTTAGAGAACAAAGATCTAGATCTTCAGCACCATCTGTAGTATCAGGTTCTGATGGAATAATGATGGAAGAGACAGCTATAGCACCAGCACCGCCTCCACCTTATTATAGTGCCATGCCTTTAGTATCGACACCACCTTATGATATTATGCCTTATAATCATGAAATTGTTGATAATGATGAATTCACAGGTTTTAAAAATAATTCAGTAAAAGTAGTGACAGTAGACCCTGTGTCAACTTTTTCAATTGATGTAGATACAGCCTCTTATTCTTTTATGCGTAGAGAGATTAACGCAGGTAATTTACCTAACAAGGATTCTATTAGGGTAGAGGAACTTATAAATTATTTTAATTATAATTATCCAGTGCCAGAAACCAGAGTAAACCCATTTAAAGAAACTATCGCAGTTTATGACAGCCCTTGGAAGCAGGGCAATAAAATAATACATATTGGCATTAAAGGTCATGATATTGATAAATCAGAAAAACCTAAGTCTAATTTAGTCTTTTTGATTGATACTTCAGGCTCTATGCATAGCCAAGATAAATTGCCGTTATTAGTTAATTCTATGAAGATGTTGGTTGAAAGCTTAGAGCCTAATGATACGGTTGGAATTGTTACATATGCTGGCAGTGCAGGCATAGCATTAGAGCCAACGAAAGTGGAAAATAAACATAAAATTATTACAGCCTTAGAAAATCTACGCTCTGGTGGTTCAACCGCAGGGGCGGCTGGAATTCGTACAGCCTATGAGCTAATCAATCGTAATTTTGATAAAGAAGCTGTGAATAGAGTAATTCTAGCAACAGATGGTGATTTCAATGTTGGTATGACAAGTCATGATAAGTTGCAGGAATTTATTGAGAATAAACGCAAATCAGGTGCTTTCTTGTCAGTGCTTGGCTTTGGAAAAGGAAATTATCATGATAATTTAATGCAGAAATTGGCTCAAAATGGTAATGGTAATGCAGCCTATATTGATACATTAAATGAAGCACGAAAAGTGCTAGTTGATGAGGCTAGCGGCACTTTATTTACAATTGCCAAAGATGTAAAAATTCAAGTTGAGTTTAATCCTCGTATGGTGTCTGAATATCGCTTGATCGGCTATGAGACCAGAGCTTTAAATCGTGAAGATTTCAATAATGATGCGGTTGATGCAGGTGAAATCGGTGCTGGTCATACTGTAACTGCAATATATGAGATTACTCCAGTTGGAGCTACAGAAAATAGACTTGTAGATGACCTACGCTATAACACAAAAACTATAAAAGTAGACACTGTGCCAAATGGCGGTGAGTATGCTTATTTAAAAATGCGTTATAAAATGCCTAATGAAGATAATAGCAAATTACTATCAAGACCAATAACAACTGTGGATACAATCAAATTTGATGAGCTTTCAGATGATGTACGTTTTGCTGTTGCTGTCGCAGGCTTTGGTCAGAAATTAAGGCATAGTAAATTCATTGGTGATTTTAGTTATGATAATATTATGTCGATAGCAAAGAATGCTAAGGGCGCTGATGAGTTTGGCTATAGGGCAGAGTTCATAAACTTAGTTCGTTTGAGTAAAGTATATAAGCCTTGACATATATCTCGCATTTATGCTATATTTATAATGGTTTAAAAAAAAGAGGGAACTTAAATTATGGATATAAATGATATTGCACACAAAGAACGATTGGGAAGTATTGCTGATACTATAGCAGAAAGGATTGTTTCAATATCTGAAGTTAAAGTAGAGTTTAGCAAAAAAGCAAGTGACGCAGAGAAGAAACAAGCGGCGGCCTTAGCCAGTGATATTGAAACTGTAGCTAACATAGAAAATGCTAAAGATGGGGAAGTACTAGAACTTTTTGATAATATGATTAACTTAACAGAATTATATGCTAAGGTGCTGGAAACATCAGAAGATGCGAATATAGAGGATTATTTAATTCATGTGTTTGATAGTGCTCAAAAAACTTCTCAATTTAAAGATCCAGAATATACAAATACATTAGAATCTATGGGTGCTACAACCCTTGCAAAAGCATCTAGGGCAGCAGATTTAAAGAATATGATTAAATAAAATTAGGAAACCATATGAGTATCAAAAACTATATTACAAAAAGATTACTCGGTGGTTTTGAACTAGTTATTTTAATGAGACAAGGTCTCTCTCGCTTTGATGGCACACCTAGAGAGACCTTTATTTCATTCTTAATTATGCTAGTAACAATGCCAATATCATTTATTAGTATATTAATTTATCCACCTTTAGGAACTAAGGACTACTCAGCAATGCGTATTTTCCTTACGCATGAGCTATCATCTATCGTTAGCTTTGCCCTAATAATGCTATTATTATATGGCTTTACTAAATACGTCACAAAAAACACTGA
>JAJFGX010000084.1 GCA_021775895.1 Alphaproteobacteria bacterium
CCTGTTGTTGTTTCTTCAGATAAGCCTTTAATGTCTTCTATAAGCTCAGGGTATTCTTCGTGGACAAGTACTGTTAAGTCGCCGCCATCATCTAATATCATATTTGGACGCCAGCCATTAGGGCCTTCAATTGTTTGCTTGATGCACCACCAGAATTCTTCTTCAGATAACCCTTTCCAAGCAAAAACTGGGATATTTTGGGCTGCAATAGCAGCAGCTGCATGGTCTTGAGTTGAAAAGATATTACAAGATGACCAACGTACTTCCGCACCTAAATCTACAAGAGTTTCGATTAATACAGCAGTTTGTATGGTCATGTGCAGGCAACCAACAATACGAGCACCTTTTAACGGTGCTTTGCCAGCATACTCTTTTCTAAGAGCCATAAGTCCCGGCATTTCAGTTTCTGCAATAGCAATTTCCTTATGTCCCCATTCAGCTAAACTAAGGTCTTTTACTTTGAAATCATCTTGGGTTGTGGATTTTTGTTCTGGCATCATAATTTTTTACTCCTAATAATCGCAACTTATGCGTGTTAAAAATTCTATCGAATTAATAATTACAGGAAAAGCGTATGATGTCTATAGTTATTTATAATTTCAAAACATCTCGCCAGCCAAAGCTATGTCAACAAAGAATGGGAAATATTTTATAGGTGAGTTTTTAGTTAAGCTATGCCATACTTACTCTCGTAATAAGTATTTAAGTTCAATTTTCGATGAGGTAAATCACAATGACAGAAACAGGAAAAGATAGTCTTGGTACACGTAAAACTCTAAATGTAGCTGGTAAGGAGTATGATTATTTTAGTCTTGAGACTGTCAGTGAAAAATTAGGAGATATATCAAAGCTACCTTTTTCTTTAAAAGTATTGCTTGAAAACATGCTCCGTTTTGAAGATGGTGGAGCTGTAACAACAGAAGATGCTCAAGCTTTTTTTGACTGGCTAAAGGATAAGAAAAACCCTCGTGAAATTGCATATCGTCCTGCACGAGTTTTAATGCAAGATTTTACTGGTGTTCCTGCGGTTGTTGATTTGGCGGCTATGCGTGATGCTATGGTTGCCCTGGGTGGAGACCCTGACAAAATTAATCCAAGATCTAATGTTGATTTAGTCATTGACCACTCTGTTATGGTTGATCAGTTTGGCACAGCCGATGCTTTTGCTGCGAATGTTAAGCGTGAGTTTGAACGTAATGAGGAACGTTATAAATTCTTACGTTGGGGCTCGACTGCATTTAAAAATTTACGTGTTGTTCCTCCAGGAACAGGAATATGTCACCAAGTTAATTTAGAGTACTTATCTCAATCTGTTTGGGTTGAGGAAGATGAATGTAACTCTGGCAAACAAGTAGCATATCCAGATACTTTAGTTGGTACTGATAGTCATACGACAATGGTTAATGGCTTAGCTGTTTTGGGTTGGGGCGTTGGCGGAATTGAAGCGGAAGCTGTTATGCTTGGGCAACCAATATCAATGTTAATTCCTGAAGTTGTTGGCTTCAAACTAACGGGAGCTTTGACAGAGGGAACAACTGCAACAGATTTAGTTCTAACCATCACACAAATGTTAAGGTCTAAAGGTGTTGTTGGAAAGTTTGTTGAATTCTATGGCGATGGTTTAGATTATTTAAGCCTTGCGGATAGGGCTACCATCAGCAACATGGCTCCTGAGTATGGCGCAACTTGTGGGTTCTTCCCAATTGACGAAGAAACTATACGCTACCTTAGATTTACAGGTCGTGATGAAGAGCGTGTACAGCTTGTTGAGGCCTACGCAAAAGCTCAGGGAATGTGGCGTGATAAAGATATGGTGTCTCCAGTATTTACCGATATTATGGAGCTTGATATGGCTACGGTTGTAACATCAATGGCAGGGCCTAAACGTCCACAAGATCGTATCTTACTTAGTAACTCTAAGGTCGAATTTGCTTCCTTGATAGAAAGTGAAGGTAGAGATATAGGTAAAGAAGTTGAAGTTGCAGGACAAGATTATACTTTGAGTAATGGTGATGTTCTAATTGCAGCAATTACAAGCTGTACGAATACTTCAAATCCTAGTGTTATGCTTGCAGCTGGTTTAGTTGCTCGTAACGCTTTGGCAAAAGGTTTAACAGTCAAGCCTTGGGTTAAAACTTCTTTAGCTCCAGGTTCGCAAGTAGTAACCGATTATCTTGAAAAAGCAGAATTGCAAGATGATTTAGATGCTCTTGGTTTTAACCTTATTGGATATGGTTGTGCTACATGCATTGGAAATTCTGGGCCTTTAGCAAAAGAAATTGAAACAGCTGTAGTTGATGGTGATTTAACCGTTTGTGGAGTACTTTCTGGAAATAGAAACTTTGAAGGTAGAATTCATCAAAACGTTAAAGCTAATTACTTAGCATCGCCTCCATTGGTTGTTGCTTACGCTATTGCAGGGTCTATGCAGATTGATTTATTGACTGAGCCGTTGGGGCAAGACAGTGATGGAAATGATGTTTATATGAAAGATATATGGCCATCAAATAAGGAATTACACGATGTTTTGTCTAAGGCGCTTACACCTGAAATGTTTAGAGATAGATATGCAAATGTATTCGATGGAACTGAGGAATGGCAAGAAGTTCAATCCTCAGGTGGTAAAACATATGCATGGGATTCAACTTCAACCTATGTCCAAAACCCTCCTTTCTTTGAAGGGCTTAATATGAATATTGCAACCGTAGAAGATATTAAAGGTGCATATATGTTGGCTAAATTAGGCGATTCTGTAACTACAGATCATATTTCTCCTGCTGGGGCAATTAAACAGGATAGTTCTGCCGGTAGCTATTTAGAAGAACATCAAGTTGCATCACATGACTTTAATTCTTTTGGCTCTCGGAGAGGGAACCATGAGGTTATGATGAGAGGAACATTTGCTAATGTTCGAATTAAAAATGAAATGCTACCTAATACTGAGGGTGGAGTAACAAAGCACATACCTAGCGATAAAACTATGTCTATATATGATGCTGCAATGCAATATATGCAAGAAGACACGCCATTGGTTGTCATTGCAGGTAAAGAATATGGTACAGGTTCAAGTCGTGATTGGGCGGCAAAAGGCACTAGACTTCTAGGTGTGAGAGCTGTGATTGCAGAAAGTTATGAGCGTATTCACCGTTCTAATTTAATAGGAATGGGTGTTATACCATTGCAATTTAAAGGCGGAGTTACAAGAAATTCTTTAGGACTTACAGGTGAAGAAAAAATTGATGTGTTAGGTTTGGCTAATATTACTCCATCGTGTGATGTAGCTTTGACAATACATAAAATAGATGGTAGTACAGAGCAAGTTAATGTTCTTTGTCGTATTGATACAGAAGATGAATTAGACTACTATCGTAATGGTGGGATTTTGCAATATGTTTTGCGAGGTATGGCTAAAGATACTTACACAAAAGTCGCTTAATTAAAGTTTTTAACTAATAAGATTGAAATAAAATGCATGTTTTTTTAAGACTTATATTTTTGATGTTGTTTTTCTCTGTAATTGGAATTACTTCTGACGTGCAAGCTCAGCTTGCACGTGTAGATAATAAAGGTGAAGGTAGTGGCGCTGTTCCAGGCTATTTACAATATAAAAGCTATGGGAATGTAGTTGAGGATTTTTCTATACCCCACAGAACACAAGCTGAGATTCTTGATTGGACTAATAGACGTGTTGCTAATCTAATGACTTTTGATGCCTTTGGTATGGATATGCACTTTAAAAAGAACAAACAGTTTTTTATTAAAAGTGGCTGGGAAGAATTCATCAAATATACTAAAGATACCAATTTGCAAAACACTATAACTCAAAGAAACTATGCACTAAATTCAATTGTTGATGGGCATATGTTTATTAAACGACAAGGCGTTGTTTCAGGAGTATATCGTTGGTTAGTTGAAGTTCCAGTACTAATGAGTTTCTATCAACAAGACATTGACAGAGTATTGGATAAAAATATGTCGGCATCAGCTCAAATTGATATTGTGGTTACAATAACTCGTGTGGCAGATGGCGGTGGAGCAGAACAAATGGCGATTGCTGGCTGGCAAGTTACTGAACGCGAAACAAACAGAAGTAATAAATAATAGTAGAGAGACTTTTAAAAATGACAAAAAAAGATGATAAAAATCCATGGGGTAAGCCCAAAGGAAAACCTTCTAGTAAGCCTGAAAACAATACCCCTTGGGGAAATGCCTCAGAAAATAAAGGGCGATCATCTAACCAACAAAATGGCGGGTTTTCTGGTGGTGATGGCCCAGATTTAGATGATTTTTTACGTCAAGCTCAAGACAGAGTGCAGTCATTTATTCCAGGATCTGGTAATAAGTCCAGTTTCTTACTTTTATTTTTTGTATTATTAGGGTTATGGATGTTAACAGGGCTATATCGTGTTCTACCAGAGGAGCATGCTGTTGTAATGACTTTTGGTAAGTGGACAGATACAAAAACAGAACCAGGCTTGGCCTATCGTGCCCCTTGGCCAATACAGGATATAGAAAAAGTTAACGTAACTTTTGAAAGACGTATTGAGTTTGGTTTTAGAGAAAATGTAACTAGAAGAAGGGGGACAAAATCATCAAACAATAGCCTAGTTGACGTACCAGATGAAAGTTTAATGGTTACAGGAGACGAAAATATTATTGATATTGATTTTGTTGTTTCATGGCGTATTGCTGATGCTGGTAAATATCTATTTGAAATTAGAAATCCAGAAAAGACCATTAAAAAAGTAGCTGAAAGTGCCATGCGTGAAGTTGTAGGACAAACCGCAATTCAGAGTGCATTAACTGGTTCAAGGGCTCAAGTCCAAAGTAAAACCCGTGAAATAATGCAATCAATGCTAGATGATTATAAGTCTGGAATTGCTATTAATGAAGTTCAATTACAGGAGGTTAATCCTCCAAAGCAAGTGGTTGAGGCTTTTGATGATGTTTTAAGAGCGCAAGCAGATAAAGAGCGATTGCAAAACGAAGCCGATGCTTATCGTAATAAAATCATCCCAGAAGCTCGTGGTGAAGCAGAAAAACTACGCCAACAAGCAGAAGCATATAAACAAAAGACTATCAACGTTGCCAGTGGTGATGCTGAACGGTTTATATCTATTTATAATGCTTACGCTCAAGCAAAAGATATTACAGCAAAGCGTATGTATATAGAAACAATGCAAGGAATCATGAAAAATAGTAAAAAAGTTATCATTGGTGGCGATAATGCCAGTGGTGTTTTGCCTTACTTACCTCTGAATCAGTTGCAGAATAAGTCTTCTCGTTAATTACAATTTGAGTTTGCTAGGAACTCTATA
>JAJFGX010000085.1 GCA_021775895.1 Alphaproteobacteria bacterium
GCTATTATACCCTTCCAAGCACCTTTTTCTAGGAGCCTCCATGCCAGTGCCTTGGAATGACGATGGAATTCTTCCCATGAAATTGGTAGGTTTTTGTCTTCTTCTGTCATTTTTTACCTCTAATTAGATTCAGTCTAAAAATTCTATTATCAACATATCTAAGTTTAATAATAGGTGCAAGATTAATGATTCCTGACTTTGTCTATTTAACTTTTATTATATTTAGTTTATAGTCGATTTAAGTTAAGTCTCTATAAATTATCTCAAAGTTGCAATAATCATGTTTAGTAAAAAATATATTCTCTTAGTATCTTTAGCTCTATGTTGGCTAATTACTTCTGCAACACAGTTTTCTAAGGAAGTTAGGAATATTACTTGGTTAGATAAAGCTGATTATAATGTGCCTAAAATACTCCCTGAAGCGATTGATTCGCCTAAATGGGTAGAGAATTCGGTTAATTTGGTTGGTAATAGCAGTACAAATATAGATGCACCGATGATAGCAATTGTTATTGATGATATGGGGCTGAACAAAAAATGGTCAACAAAAGCAGAGAATCTTCCAGCACCGATAACTTTATCATACTTGCCATATGCAGAAAACTTACCTGAACGTACAAAAAAAGCTCGCCAGAGCGGACACGAGCTAATGCTTCATATGCCGATGGAAGCCAGTGGTCATCATGCAAATTATGATTCAAGCACTTTGATGACAAGCTTAACAAAAACTGAATTATTGCATAATTTGCAGCAAAATTTAGATAGGTTTGATGGTTATGTAGGAATAAACAACCACATGGGCAGTAAAATGTCAGAAGATAAAGAGTCTTTATCTTTAATTATGCAAGAATTAAAAAAACGTGGCTTACTATATTTAGATTCAAGAACAACAGCTTTATCACTTGGCGAGTCCACTGCACGTGAATATGGTCTGCCAACAACCCGTAGAGATGTATTTTTAGATCATGAAGCAACTTCAGAATTTGTTGCGGAGAGCCTGCAAAAATTAGAAATGAGAGCTATTAAAAATGGGACAGCGATCGCGATAGGTCACCCAAAAGATGTAACTATCACAGCTTTAAAGCAATGGATACCAGAAATGCAAAAAAAGGGATTTCGCATTGTGCCTGTGAGTGAAATAGTTAAAAGACGAATTTATGATGATAGCCACCCAATTCAAGTGGTATCCATAAAAGATTAAGTTTTCCTATGCCTTAACGTTTTTTATGTCTTGATTTGGCAAAACTTCTAAAACTAGATTGTTTTTTATGCCGTTTTTCTCTGTTTATGCCTGCTACTTCTTTTCGTATTTCATTGTATCTTTTAATGTGTCGTTCCCTATATGCAGGGTCTACGTCCTCAATACTAGCACCAGCATAGAATAGTAACTCTGTACACTCCCATGCATGGCCAAGAGTGCCTTTGTTAATGGCTCTGTTCCCGTATTTATTTTTAGTGTTGATTAAAGCACCAGCATTCAATAGTAGATTGGTTGCGTTAACATCATTTTTTCTAGCTGTAGCCATAAGTGATGTGTTTCCACTGCTATCCGTAGCATTAACGTCTGCTCCTGCTTTAATTAATATTTTAATACAATCTATATCTTGAAATTCTACAGCCCATAGTAATGGAGTGTTATCACGACCATCTCTAGTATTAATATCAGCACCGTTATTTAAAGCTTCTTTTATGGCTGAAATATTATTATCCTTAGTTGCTTGAAGCAATTTTTCGTTCCAATTTTTTTCGGTCATGGTTTTGGACTCTTTTTTGGTAATTCATTAGATGATAATATTTCTTTTTGTTGTTTTAAATTAAATTTAGATACTCTCTCTAGAAATTTTTTGTATGTATCAACAATAAGATCCATTCCATCATAATCAAGTGTCGTGAGCCCGCTTATTTCATTTATACCATGTCTATGTCCAATAATTGTTTTTGACCTATGAGGGGCGTTATCAAGTTGATATATATAATGATCAATTTTTACTAGTAAGCTCATATGTTTTGGGGAATGTGCGAGCCTCATATGATCTTCGGGAAAACCTAAACGCTTTAATACCTCATATTTAAGAATTGCATGATCATCGCAATCACCTTTTTCATTTTTAATACTTTCATATGCTGTAGCATAGTATTCTTTCATTTTATAAGTTATCGGATCTTTTTGATATTCTAGGAAGTTGTTAATGTAATCATCGATAGCAAATATTTTTTCTTTTCTGGATAGTATGTGTCCTGCTTCTTTTTCTTTACTGTCTATATATTTATTTACATCGTCTACAAAACTAGCGATAGTTTCTGTATAATCTGGTTTTTGTTTTTGATTAGCTAAGTTTTTTAAGTAATCAACAGCACTCATAGACACAGTAGTATTTTTCCAAAACATGCCAGCTTTGCCATTATGGGAGTATTCTTCCGTTGTGTAATCTTCTCCAAATATTTGTGAAAAAGGTTCTTCATTAGCCAGAGCATTTCCTGCTTGTAGGCAGAAAATGAGAGATAAAGATAAAACTGCTTTTTTATAAATAGGTGTTTTCATTTATTTCACCGCTATTAATTCAATATAATTAATAATATGTCAAATCAATGAGTTTGTCAAGTATATTATTATTCTTAGATTTTAATATTTACCACTTACCATGCTTTGGTTTCTTTTTAAGGGCTTTTCTCACTTTTTGAGTTAATGTTCTTGAACCTTTGCCTGCTGCATCAGTGGCCAATGCACCTCCCATAAGTGTAAGCATTATAAGTTCAACAACAGCTCCACCAAACATGTCTGCTGCAACATACCCACCTAAAACTCCAAGCCATGGGCCATCATCATAGTTTTCTTTGTGTTTACTTAAAGTACATTCGTCTAATGCACCAAGATTACGTGCTGTATTATCAGCTCTGCACTCTTCTAAATATTCGGGGTGTTCT
>JAJFGX010000086.1 GCA_021775895.1 Alphaproteobacteria bacterium
ATTAATAAAAGAAACTTTCAAGGTGATACAGCACTAATTGTTGCCGCACGTAATAATAACCCTATTGTTGTTAAAGAGTTAATAATGTTAGGAGCTAATGTTAATCTAGAAAATAGAGAGAGACGTTCAGCACTACTTGAATCTATGCAATACTACCGTTCTGAATGTACTAAAGCTTTAATAAATGCAGGGGCTAATACTCACTGTCTGGACCATTCCCAAAAGGAAGAATGTGGCGTTGTGAATAAGGAAAGTTGGACAGATAAATTAATTGCAGCATCTAGTAATGGAGATATTAATAAAATAGCAGAGGCTCTAGAAAATGGTGCAAATATCAATGGGCTAGGTAATTCATGCGAGACTGCATTAATGGTTTCTGTAGGTTCAGGTAATATTCACACGGTAAAGTTATTGCTCAACACTCTTGATATAGAACTTAACTTGCAAGATAATCATGGAAATACAGCCCTTATCTATGCTGCATCTTTAGGTGAGAAAGAAATTACTAAAGAATTACTTTTGGCAGGGGCTGATATGAACATTAAGAATATTTATAATGCTGCAGCTATAGACTTTGCTAAAAAATATGAAAAAACAGATGTTGTTACATTACTAACAGAATCTCGGAAGCCTTTAGATACAAAGCCAAACAAAACTGTAGAGTTATATAAGTCCAGAGTTAAAAGGCTAGGACGCTAATGCAAAAACAATTTAATAATAGCCCTACACCAAATACCCAGGCAAAATTATTTCTTGAGCTGATAATGGTGGATTATACAGAAGACAAAACAACAGGCGAAATTACCGTTGATGGAAATATAGATATCTCAAACACGAATTTAGAAGAATTACCTGATTTAACCATGGTGATAGTTAAGGGGTCTTTTAATTGTAGTTATAATAAGTTGACATCACTTAAGGGTACGCCTCAAAAAGTTGGTAGAAATTTTTGTTGTAACAACAACCTATTAACCACCCTTGAAGGATCTCCGAAAAATACTGATGGTAATTTCTTCTGTGAAAGCAATAAACTAACTACACTTAAAGGCGCCCCACAAAATGTTTCTGGTCTATTTTGTTGTAACAACAACGAATTAACAACACTTGAAGATGCCCCACAAAATGTTGCTAGTTTTTTCTGTAGTTACAACCAACTAACCACGCTTAAAGGTGCCCCACTAAATATTGATACAAATTTTGATTGTGATCACAATCAATTAACCACGCTTGAGGGAGCCCCAAAAACTGTTCACAATAATTTCTTATGTAATAATAATCAATTAACCACGCTTAAAGGTGCTCCGCATAGTGTCGGTGGAAAGCTTTACTGTGATCGTAACCCTAATAAAGAATTAGAATATAGTGCGCCATTTGACCAATATTGGATTGCCCCTGCTAAAATAAAGCCAATACCAGATAAAAAAGCGAGAGCAGAAAAAATTGCTGATTTCAGACGTTTTGCTATAGCACGTAGAAAAACGCTGTGAACTCATATAAGTCTCAAATTAAGATAGCTAGATTTTAAGAATTTTTTAATGTATCCTTAATTATTAAACAATAAATAGGGAAATAATCACATTGGCTGGTTTTTTTAAGCGTCGAATTTCAGAAGCATTTGATCAAGAGAGTAAATCAAGTTTTTTACCTCAAGCCATGTATAGAGATACTCCAAATGAACCAAATATGGAGAATAAGAGTGATTGGTCAATTCCCTATGCAGAAGATAAGAATACTGTAGTCAGGCCATCTGTTAAGGTTAATTTTCTTGGTACAGAACCTAAGCATAGAAAAAATTCAATAATTGAAAAAAGTTTAAAATTGTGGCACGAGCGGCAAGATAGGCTGCAAGGACAGCACAATTCAAATATGTTTGATAAAGCTTTGTTTATTTTATCACAAAGCTCTACAGGGCGTGACCTTTTGGAGAGGATGACAAAAGCTGGTTATGAAATAGTATTTGATGAAGAGCGTACAAAACCCATTGGTGCTGGTGGCCTATGCGATCCTACGAATAAATTAATTGTTTTAGGTGTGACAAATGATCCAGAATACCTTGCTTTAGTTATAGGGCATGAGGCCGTGCATGCCTTACAATATACGACAAATAATATTTTTCCAAATTCGGTGCATACCCCACAAACAGCAATTCAATTGTCATTTGCAATTGAGGCAGATGCCTACGCTCAACAAACACAAATTGCTTTAGAATTAGCACATGGCGATCCAGCAGGGCCAAAGAATCAAATTATAATGAAAGGCCCATTACATCAAATGCGTAAACGCATGCAAAATATTGTAGATGCAGCAGAACAAACCTTAACCAAAAAAGAAAACTTATCTAATGGTGCGGCTGTTGCGGCAGCTTTTGAAGGGTTTTTTGACAATATAGTACTACGCAGTTTTTATGAAGATGCACATATTAATTGGGCAAATTCAATTGCTCCTGAATTGAAGAAACAAAGCAATCGTTTGGATAGTAATTTTATCAATGGTTTTAATGCAAAAGATATTCCTTTGCGTTTAAAGCATAAAGGTGTTCCGTATTTAAAGCAGCACGCTCCAAACATAGATTTTGATAGTGCTAGGCATTCTGGATTAACTAAAGAGACTCAGGATCGGATTCTTGATTTTTATAAAACATTTAAACCAAAGAGTAATTTGCCAGAGCTGAAAACCTACGGTACTCACATTAATAATGCAGAGGCATTAATTTTTGGTAGAGACGCAAGTACAAATTTAATTGTCATGAAAAATCAAAAAGAAAATAAGCCACCCAACCCTAAAAGAGGGTTGTAATTATAAAATATGACGCTTGCTATTACTCAATTGAGGCTTTCTTACTTTAGATGTTATCAAGACATCAATTTACACTTAGATGATAGAGCTGTTGTTTTAACTGGCTCAAACGGTGCTGGTAAAACTAATATTTTAGAAGCATTGAGTTTTTTAAGCCCTGGACGTGGGCTGCGCAATGCTAAAATAGAAGATATTAGGCAAAATACTGCTAAAGATGAGAGTTGGGCTATATCATTTATTGCAGAAACTCCCTCTGGGACTATTCAAATTGGTACGGGTGAAGACAGGCAAAATAATCGCCGTGTCGTAAAAATTGAAGGTGATGCACAAAAAAGTCAAACAGCACTTACAGAATATTGTTCAGTTGTTTGGGTTACGCCACAAATGGATAGATTGTTTTTAGATGGAAGCTCAATACGAAGGCGATTTTTAGACCAAGTTATTTTTAATTTTGAACCAACTCACCTTGGAAGGCTTAATAAATACGATAAAGTAATGCGAGAGCGATCTCGGTTATTGCGTGACTATGGAGTTAATGGAGCCGATAAAATATGGCTTAATTCTTTAGAGGTGACAATCGCAGAGACAGCTCTATCAATTGCTGCAGCTAGATTAACTATGGTTGAAAGATTACAAAAAGCTTGCATTGAAAATCATCATAATACTAATATTTTTCCACTACCATCTATTAGTATTGACGGTTGGGTTGAGAATGAGCTTCAGAACAATTCAGCTCTTGATGTAGAAGACAGCTTTCGTGAAATGTTAAAAAATAATAGAGAGCGAGACGCAATAGTTGGGGGCTCTGAACATGGCACACATCGCAGTGACTTTGTTGTATGGCATAAAGAGCATAATATGATAGCTAGCCAATGTTCTACAGGGGAGCAAAAAGGATTGTTAATGGCAATAACACTCGCACATGCCAGATTAGTTAAGGCGGAAAGAGGTTTTGCACCATTATTATTACTAGATGAAATGATAGCCCATCTTGATGAAGGACGCAGGCAAACCTTATTTGATATGGTTTTATCATTGGGTGGTCAATGCTGGATGACTGGCACGGATAGAAATATGTTTGAACCATTAAAGAACAAAGCCCAATTCTTGAGTGTAGAAAATGCTTGTATTAATAAGCCTAAATTAGAGGTAGCTTAATTGGAATCATCAAATTTACTATGGATACCATTTTCTTTGCTAGCAGGCATTCTAACTGCTGGGATTACCTTAACAAATCAATACGCTCAAGTTTCTGGCTTTTCACTAAATATATTATCTAGATTAATTACTTTTATAGTAATTCTACCGCTGGCTTTTTTTATAGAATGGCCAAGCTCACCTATTTATTATATTGCAGTTATTACAACAGGCTTTTTCTCGGGTTTTGGGGATATACGTTCATATAACACAGTGGCAAAACTTGGCGGTGGGATAGTATCTAGGCTAATGCCTTTATTAGTGCCAGTTTCATTTATAGGTTGGTTTATTGCTAGTCCATCAGATATTATTATTTACTTGGAGAAACCTTTAGTGTTTCTAGGAATTATTACAGCTATTACAGCTATTGTTTTATTTGTAATGCAACTACACAAAAAATGTGAAATTAGCAAAGAAGCTATATGGTTAATGATGCCCGTAGTATTTCTATATGGTATGAATGGTGTTTTAGCAAAAATAGCAATGAATCATGCCGAATTATATCAAGGTGTTTACTTTTATATATTTATACAAACCATATCTTTGCTTATTTCTGTTAGTAGTTTTAGTCTTTGGCAAAATAGAAAAAAAACAATTAATGATATATATAAAAGCATTAAGATAAGCCGTAAATTAATCATTACCAGCATCTTAATCAGTATATTCATAATACTGCATATGATATTCAAAATATCATCATTTGCATTTATTGATAATCCAGCTTACCCAAATGCATTAGTACTTTTATCACCTTTATGGGTTATTTTATTCTATAAAATTATACGTCATAAAGAAGAAGCTAATGTTTCAGCAGGAATAGGTATTCTAATTAGTGCTATTGTGCTGGTTTTTCTTACTGCACGTTAATGAATTCTCTTGTTTGTCCTGCATTTTACGTGCTAAAAATAGATGATTATAAATTTAAAAAATAAAGAGGTCACTTCTTATGCGTCACACAAGTTTAATTATTTGTTTTATTATTGCTTTCAGTTTGGCTGGTTGCTCATTTAAGGATATTAAACGAGAAGCATCTTACCCAACAAGACCAGAAGCATCAGGCTCTGATAAAATTATCTATAGCACAGAAAAGCGTGATACTATCTGGGGCGATGAAAGCTTGACTAGTCGCTTCTTTAATAAAGATAAAGATAAGAATCAAGGCACTGGTATTGGCGTTAATAGCTTTTTATGGAGAGCATCTTTAGATACTATTTCTTTCTTGCCCGTTCAAAATGCAGATCCTTTTGGTGGCGTTATTCTAACCGATTGGTATGAAGACCCAAGCAGTCAAGGTGAACGTTTTAAGATCAATGTTTATATTATGGATCGCCAGCTAAGATCTGATGGGGTAAAAGTCTCTGTCTTTAAGCAAGCGCTAGATAATAATGGTAATTGGCGTGATAGTACCGTAGAGAAAACAACGAATGTGCAAATAGAAAACACAATCCTTACAAGAGCCAGAGAACTAAGAGTATCTCAGCAATCATCTGAATAGAACCTTTTCTTATAGTTAGGAATAAAATGATAGAAGAACGCTATAATGTCAAAAATGTAGAGAGTAAATGGCAAGAGTTTTGGGCAGAGAACAAGACTTTTGAAGTCCTAGAAGATAAAAGTAAAGAAAAATACTATGTATTAGCTATGTTTCCATACCCATCAGGGCAATTGCATGTTGGGCATATGCGTAATTATACAATGAGCGATATTGTCGCACGATATAAAAAATCCTCTGGCTATAATGTTATGAATCCTATGGGCTGGGACGCTTTTGGTTTGCCAGCAGAAAATGCAGCGATTGAGAATAATATTCACCCAGAAAAATGGACTTACGAGAATGCCGAGGCTATGAGAAAAGATATGCAACTCATGGGTCTTGCTATCGATTGGTCACGAGAAATTGCGACTTGCTCACCTGAATATTATAAGCATGAACAAAAATTCTTTTTAGACTTTTTTAAGTCTGGTTTAGCCTATCAAAAAGAAAGTTGGGTTAATTGGGATCCAGTTGAAAATACTGTACTTGCTAATGAACAGGTTGTTGATGGTTGCGGTTGGCGTTCTGGCGTTCCTGTCGAGCGTCGTAAACTAAACCAATGGTCATTAAAAATTACAGATTTTGCCGATGATTTATTAGAAGGCTTAGAGCAATTAGAAAATTGGCCAGATCGTGTACGTACAATGCAAGATAATTGGATTGGTAAGTCTAAAGGACTGCAAATGCATTTCTATTTGGCAGGTAGCAATGATCTTCCTATAGACACAATTGAGATATTTACCACTCGTCCAGATACATTATTTGGAGCATCTTTCCTTGCAATATCTCCTGATCACCCATTAACGACAGAGCTTGCTAAGAGCAACTCTGAAATTGCAGATTTCGTTGCAGATTGTCATCGTCAAGGCACGAGTGAAGAGGCTCTTGAAAAAGCAGAAAAGCGTGGTGTAGATACAGGTCTAGAAGTTAAACACCCATTCATGGATAAAACTCTTAAAGTTTTTGTCGCAAATTTTGTATTGATGGATTATGGCACAGGTGCTGTTTTTGCTTGCCCTGCCCATGATCAGCGTGATTTGGATTTCGCTCGTAAATATGGTCTTGATGTAGTTCCCGTTGTCATTCCCGAAGATAAAAAAACTGAAGATTTCACCATTGAAAATGAGGCATATACTGGTGATGGATTCTTACAAAACTCTGATTTCCTAAATGGAATGGATATTGAAGCTGCTAAAGCAAATATAATTGACCGAATTGAAAAAGCAGGTGATGGAACAGGCACAACAACATACCGCTTGCGTGATTGGGGTATTAGCCGTCAACGTTATTGGGGTTGTCCAATACCCGTAATTCATTGTGATGCTTGCGGAACTGTTCCTGTGCCTGATGATGAGCTACCAGTAACTTTGCCAACAGATGTTGATTTTAGCATTGCAGGAAGTCCACTTGCTAACCACCCAACATGGAAGAATTGCTCTTGCCCTAAATGTGGTAAAGATGCCCTGCGTGAAACAGATACTTTTGACACTTTCTTTGAAAGCTCATGGTATTATTTGCGTTACTGCGACCCAAAGAATACTGAGAGTGGCTTTGACCGTGAAAAAGTAAATTATTGGTGTCCTGTAGACCAATATGTTGGCGGTATTGAACATGCGGTCATGCATTTACTATATGCTCGTTTCTTTAATCGTGCCTTAAAGAAATCTGGTTACCTAGATTTCGATGAACCTTTTGAGAGCCTATTTACTCAAGGCATGGTAACGCATGAAACTTATAAAGATAAAAATGGGAAGTGGCTTGCTCCATCGCAAATTATTTTATCTTCTAACGGTAGTGCGACAAATAAAATTGATGGCTCACCAGTGACTATAGGCAGAATTGAAAAAATGTCTAAGTCCAAGAAGAATGTAGTTGGACTTCAAGAGGTATCAGAAAATTACGGAATGGATTCTGCTCGTTTGCTTATATTATCAGACAGTCCACCTGAACGTGACTTAGAATGGACAGAAAGTGGTATTGAGGGTGCTTGGAAATATATAAATCGTCTATGGCGTATGATTAGTCAATCGAAAACAAAACTACCCGAAATAGGCACAGCATTGCCAGATATTTTATCTGACAGTGATAAAGCAATTATGGGCGTTATTCACAAAGCAATTCATGATATTAGCGAAGATTTAGATCGCCTACACTTTAATCGTAGCGTTGCCCGTATCAGGGAATTGAGCAATAGCCTATCAGACTACGATAATGATAAAGATAATAACCCAGCTATTTTATTATTTGGTTTTGAAACATTGATACAGTTATTTTCGCCAATGATGCCACATTTGGGTGAAGAGCTTTGGCAACATTTAGGTCATAAGAATTTAGTCGTGAACGCTGTATGGCCAAAGGCTGATAAGTCATTTTTAGTCTCTGACAGTGTAACTATTGCCGTACAAGTTAATGGTAAGCTTCGTGCTACAATTAATATGCCTCGTGATGTTGATAAAGATAAGGCTGAGAATATCGCACTAGATGAGCCTAATGTACAAAAAGCAATTGGTGAGAAAACAGTGCGTAGAATAATTGTTGTGCCAAATAGGATTGTAAATGTCGTTATTTAGAATATTAGCTTTATGTTTGTTTATTTCAGTTACTCTAAGTGGCTGTGGCTTTTCTCCTTTATATTCTTCATCTGATTACAGGCCTGTCACAAATAAATTCAAAGACATAGAAATTAGCAACATACCTAATCGTAATGGACAATTCTTGCGTAATTTATTACTAGATAATTTATATAGTTCATCAAAGATAAGTAACACCCCTAAATATCGGCTTGATATTAAGTCTTTGAAGGAAAGTGTAGTTAATCTCGGAATTCAAAAAGATGCAACAGCGACTAGAGCCCAAATGCGTATACAATTAGTTATGATGTTAGTTGATATAAAAACAAATGAGCCCTATATAATTTTTCAACGTAAACTACATTCAGTTAATAGTTTTAATATTTTGGATAGCCAGTACGCAACAGGAGTCTCTAAGCAAAATGTGCGTGACCAGAGCTTAAAGGATTTGTCAGATCAAATTGTGAGAGAGTTATCTCTATACTTTAAAAATCCAAAGCGAAAAAATGAAAAATGAAAATTTCTTCACGTGAAACAGAGCAATTTGTTAAGCAACCCAATTTAAAATGTAGGGCTATATTAGTCTATGGGCCAGATGAAGGGCTTGTACGTGTGCGAGCAAAAACTATCTGTCAAGCAGTGGTTGAAGACTTACAAGACCCTTTTAATGTGGTTGAAATCATATCAGAGAACCTACAAGATGATCCTACAAAGCTGAATGATGAGCTTGTGGCTATATCAATGATGGGAGGGCGCCGTCTAATACGTGTTCGTGATGCTATTGACAAAATCACCGATGCTTTGAATGACGCACTAAATAATGACACAAATACAGACAACGTAATTGTACTTGAAGCAGGTGATTTAAAACCATCATCAAAACTGCGTAAACTCTGTGAGAAACAAGATAATGCAGCGGTTATAGCTTGCTATGCTGAAGATGCCAGAGACCTTAGCAAGGTTATATTTGAGATGTTCTCTAAAGCAGGACTAACAATTGATAGCCAATCAATGCAAATACTTGCAACAAGGCTATTGGGTGACAGAGCAATGGCGGTGCAAACAGCAGAAAAGATTATAACTTATATTGGGCAGGACAGAAAAAATATAACATTAGAAGATATAATGATTTGTGCGGAAGATAGCTCAACATTATTTATGAATGATCTTGTTTCTAGTGCCATGTCTGGCAATATTGAGAAAAGTAATATTTTATTGCATAGATTAATGCAAGATGGAATTCCAGCTGTTGCAATATGTCGTAGTTTTCAAAACTATCTAAATAGACTTGCACTTGCTAAAGCCCATGTCTCAAATGGTGAAACAGATAAAACCGCAATGACTAAACTTAAACCACCAGTATTTTTTAAAGAACATCAATCATTTATCCAAAATATGAGGTTATGGTCGCTATCAATGATAAATACCATTTCCACACAATTAATGGAAACAGAGGCTATTTGTAAAACAACAGCTGCACCAGATAATATTCTATGTGATCGTTTAGTTTTTCGCATTGCCCATATGGGTAGGCGACTTGCAGGCAAACGTAAATAAAAATTATGAAGTTATTTTCTACGGGCTTTAGCAAAGCGTCTGAAGTCAGCAATTTTCTCCATACGTGCTTTATGGTCTGTTTTTTTCTTTATAGGCTTTATATCAGCTGGAGCAATCCAGTATTGGTCATATGGCTTTGAATATTCAAGCTCGACAGAATTCTTCTTACAATAAAAACCACCACCAACACTTTGTGGCGCGCCTTTAAGAGATATTAATTCATTGTTATCGCACGAAAATAACTTGCCGACTTTTTGAGGTGCCCCCTCAAGTGAAGTTAATTGATTATAGTCACAGAAAAAGTTGCCTTCAACAGTTTCAGGCGCTCCAACAAGGGAGATTAATTTATTACAGTCACAATCAAAACCACCCAGAACTATTTTTGGAGAACCCTTAAGACTAGTTAAATTATTATTAGAGCAATCAAAGCCTTTTGTAGCTATTACCATACTTAAATCAGGCAGTTTATTTAAACCTAAAAAAGATATATCCAAATAATCATAAACTGTAATTTCGCCTGTGTTATTATCTTCTGTATAACTTACACACTGTTTATCAAGGAATAGCTTTGCTTCATTATTTCGCGAGGCATGTTCACTAAATTGATTTTTCATCAAACTCTCTAAATATAAATGTAAAGTGGATTTACACCATATATATAACAATTATTTGATTATATCAATATTTACTATGAATATCTTATCGGGAACTATAGGAAAATATAAGAATACTATTTTACAAGAAGTTTATACTATTGATGAACTGAGCCTGTTTTGCCACGAACCACCCAATAACCTGTATCTTTATCTTGCTCAATAGCTAGAATTAAACCAAGGCTTGTAACATTATCACCAACAGAAACTTTTTTTCTAAGATTGCTGCCTTTTTCTGCAATCCAAGCTTGGTCAGGTTGAGCCGATTGTAGAACCCATTCAATTTTTTTACTGGCAATTTTTTTACTAGTTTTAATCTTCTTCTGCGATTCACTTACTTTTTTAGGTGCTTGTTTGTTATATGATTTAGATACATTATTTTTTGCACTAAGCTTTGCACTAACCATGGGCATTTTCTTAATATCACGACGCAACGCTATCATTTCTGATTCTATTTGCTTACGAATTTTCGCAATATCTTCTTTTTGTGCCATATTTCTTTCAACATCAAGGACAGCTTTCTCCAAGATTGAGATTCTATCTTCCAAATCAACTACAACTTCTGCTTTAATATCCGTAGTTAAGTTGTTATTTATACTAGTCACCTCAATATTATTTGGCTCAATATTTTCAACTATCTCTTCTGTTTTTTCAATTTCTATTACATTATCTACAACTGGTATAGACATTGTCGATGCAAAATCTACTGGAGCATCATCAAAATCATCTTTTCCAATTGTTGGCATAGGGGGAGCAGAAAAGTCATTAGATAAAGCTTCATTATCAGTTAATTTCTTTTGTACAATAACTGGGTCTTCGGAAGTAATCGGCATAGGTAACATATTTAGAATACTTGCTGGTATATTAGATCTTAAATGTGCACCTTCAGGAGTAGTGATATAATAGGCACCTCCACCTAGACCACCTAAGATAATGATTAATATAAAAAATATTAAGCCAAATTTACTTTTACCTTTTTTATAATCACCTGTTTCGACTAAAACCTCATAGTCCTCATCACCATCTTCATCTTCCCACTCTTCAAGAAAATCTTCGTTATCGTCTTCGTCCTCATTAGATGGTATATATTCATGTAATGACATAGCTACTCTCCAGCATTTTCAGCAAGTGTTTCATCATCTTCAACCAATTCTTCGGTCAATGTTTCCAAGAAGAGTAAACCCATAGGAGTACCTTTATCAACTGTTACAGTTATATCACGATCTGAACCAGCATCTACAATTTCAGATACTTTATCAAAAGATTTTTGCGTTGCTTTACCTACGATCTCTCTTGTATCTAAGCTTTCTTGTGAAGATGTAGCAGAACCGCCACCATCAGTTGTTACACTAACATCTGTTTGTGCAATACCTTCACCAACGCCAGATACAAATTCAGCTGCTGCTGGCAAAATTATACGAGTAAAGTAATGGTGGTTAACATCACTTGACAAGGCATTCAATGTTGTATCTGGGTCAAGTGCAATAGCATCTACAGAATAACTAATATCATCTTTAACCAAAGTTTTAAATGTAATCACAAGATACTCATCTTCTTTTGAGAAACTACCTATTGCACGGGCACCAGCCATAGGGCCAGATAAAATATGTGCTAATGCAGGCCCTGGAATATCAGAGTTTAAATTTGTTAGTAATTGTGCATAAACCACTGAACCAGCAGCAACTAAAACCTCTGCTTCTGCTTCTCTTTCATAGATAATACCACCTTTACCATCACTTATATTGTTTCCTCTAGCATCTTCTTCCTCTAGTTGCTCTTCAACAAAAATCATGTATTCTGAAGCAACATTAGTCACCATCTGTGCTTCAGCAGGTTTAGGTTCTTTAGAAGATATAATTGTTGCCATTTGTTCTGCAAAAAGTCCTACTAATTCTGGGTCTATAACTGTTGTAGTATCTGGGCGTATAGGCTCAACAATTGGCACCATCTCTGGCAAAGGAGTTTCATCTATATCTTCTTCAGGGAAATCCATTTCAAATCGACGTGCTTCAGCCGTTTTTCTCCACTCTTGCAATGGATCAATAGAAAGATTTTTAGGGTCAATTCTGTCTGAAATTTCTAATTGCCCTCTAGGTTTTCCAATCGGAGTTGGCAAGGCACTAGTTCCTGATCTTTGAGCCCAATCTTTACGCTGTTCATTTGTCTCTTTAATTGCATCTTTATATTCAACAGAAGCATCTTCCCCTACAGTTCCTCTAATTGAAGATCCACCTTGGATTGAAGATGTGTCTTCAGCTTTATCTTCAGATGATGCTATAAATTGTGTATATATAACACCAACCACTACAGCAACAATCACTAAAGATCCAATTTTCATAAATGGGTTATTGTCCCACATATCTTTAAAAGATGAAGATGACTTTATTTCCTCTTCGAAATCCTCGTCAACATCGATGTCAATATCCATATCATCACTCATCAGAAATATCTCCTGTACTTAAATGCACCTGTGTTATCTTACCTCTATCAGAAAGAAGTAGTACTGGTGCATCATTTAAACTATAAACACGTGTTCCATCACCTGACGAAACACTATTATCCCAACCAGGAGAAAGTAGTTTTAAAGGTGTTCTTAAAACTACTCGCCCATTCATATTCCAAGCACGGGTGCGCCCATCTACGCCATCAACAAACAAGCCTTCGGCATCATCTGGTACGCGACCATCTAAGAATCTTATTAAGTCACTGCTATCCGCAACTGTTTTTATACCACCAACTTCAATTATTGGCACGTCTGCTAGTGGACCATTTTCTGGTACTTGTGCTTCGAATCTATAATGAGCTACTTCTAATTGTGTATTTAGTGTAAATATAACTGGTGTTCTTAAATCAACTAAACGTATAGACATGTTACCCTTACCATGTCCTGTCAAAGGTGTAATTCGTATAACATTACCGCCTTCTTCGGGAGGAATTATTTCGAAATCTCCAGCAAAGCTTATATCTTGTATCGGCCAAGGTGCCCCTGTTACGTCTGAAATAGTGAAAGTTGTTACATACCCAGCAGACATTTGAATAACTAAAGGCTTAGCACCTGGATCCAGAGATACACTACCAACATATATTTTTGGTTCTGGAATGGCTACAGGCTGCTCTGCTGCTTCCCTATTAACCTTAAAAGCATCTAATGTTTTTCTTATTTCTTCTGGTGTCATCGGCATTAAGCTTTTTATTGCCGCATCAAAAGCTTTTTCACGCACCTCTCCTGCCTGTTCTTCATTATCAATCTCCATTTGTAATTGAATCTCTTCTGGAGATGGAGGTATAAAGCCAAATTGTGGTGTAGGCATACCTTGCTCCATAGGCAAACTGTCAGCAGGGCCTAATGGGCTTGCAGTAGCATTATTTCCAACAGCTACATTATTATCATCTTGCAACCATGGTAATTGTGCTGTTGCAGCCGATATACCTGTTAAAAACAACATTCCTCCAATAGTGGCTAAGAGAGAAATTTTCTTTAAATACGACATTAATGTACCTCTTCATTCATAAAACTCACCCTGATTAGGGTATTAAAATAGAGCCATACTCTATTCTTAAATATATTCTACCACAAAAGCAATAGTTACATAGCAATCCATTGTTCAATACCTACACCATTTGGACTTTCAAGCGTTGGTACACGTTCAATAAATAATGTAACATGCATTGTTGATGTATTTTTTGCCTCACCAGATTGATAGGTAACCAATAAAGTTAAATCTACAACCCATCTATGTTTTCCATTGTATAAACCCTCACCTGTCATGATAGGAGCGCTTTTTGGTACAGATGTTACAATTTGCTGTGCATCTTCCACACCTTCAATAATACGTGATTTTAACATAGCTTTACGGAAGTCTTCCCAGCCTTTAGGCGTAAAATGACGAGATGACTTTTGTAAGCGAGTCTCAAAATCATTAAAACCAAAAGTCATAACCTCCGATGCCGCTTGTGCTGCCCAAGAAAGTAATGCTGCTTTTTGCATGTTCGGCTGCCCCAGTGGAATAAGTTGAAGCTCTCTTCCATCATGAGTCGTAGCAAAGTAAAAATCTTGTGGTCTAGATACATGCATATAAAACAAGAAAGCAACTGCTAGGAAAATAACTAAAATATATTGAATAACAATTATACGAACTAAATTACGGTAAGCAGTTTGATAGTGCTGATTTTTCTCTTTAACAAGATCAACACCCATTGTTATAACTTTTTTTATCTTCTTCTTACCAACACTAACCTTACCAGCAGTGCCTTGCACCCCCTTAGAGACTACCTTAGTTTTTTTTGAGCTTGCCTGTTGAGGTTGATTTATTGTTTCTGTCATGCTTCTTTATAATTTATAATTATTGCTATAATTTCATTCTACCCTAAAATGACTATAAGATGATAACAAAATTATACAACAAGTCCATAGAACATTGCAAAAGAATGAAAAAAAATATTTTTATCCATTTTTATTTCATACAATTATAATATAGAATCTAAAGTGTTATTAATTAAACTAAGGTATAAACTATGAAATCAGAAGCTGGAAATGTTGTATTTTATATTTTTGCAGCTTTTGGACTATTAGCCTTTTTAGTATTTATGATGACAAAGGGCACTGATGAAAGCATTAATGCTACAGAGGCTCAGAAACAAGCTTTGTTAGTTAAGTCAGATATTTCTACAATTCATAATGCCGTACAAAGATGTGCTTTAATGTATCAAAAGCCCGTCGACCTTGACGGTGATGGCGATGCCGATGTTATGGACAATCCAAGCCCTCCGTTTCCACTTTATAATAAAAGCGGCCTAGGTTATGGTAACAGCTACGGCAATGTAGGTGTGGATATTAAAACAGTAATTTGCCCTGGTGCACCAGTTGGTGAGGATAAAATATTAGATGGTGATGCAGGAGAGTTTCTGTCAACACTAAGTCGCGCTAATTATACAGTAACCTATACTACAGATATTGTTTTAGGAGTGGGTATTATTAGTATAACTATTGATAATAGTGAAAAATCACCTGCATGGACGGAAGCCATGACAAGAATAGATAATCAACTTGACCCAAATAATGCAGGAATAGTCGATATTGATGTAGCAACAGGCACTTGTGCTACGGGTGGCGGTTGCCTTATTTATTGGATCAAGAAACTATAGAATCCTCTACAAAGAGTATTACTTAATTTACCCAAGTCTCCTTAAGACCACCTTATCTATTTTACATAATGCAATTCTTGTTATATATCAATTGGTTAGATTGCAATTATGATATGAAGTTGAGACTTGGGTTTAATTTAGAATACACAGACCACTCCATATTTTGGTATGAGTTTTTAAGTTTCTATACTGTTTCTTGTTTTTTTGGCTCTAAACTTAATAGAAACTTGGAGAAGCAAACTTGAGTTAGGTTTTTAAAAGTATTGTAAATATCCATCTGTTCAAAGTATAACCACTCATCTTTTAAATCATTTTGACTTGAGACATAAAAATTACGATCATATGATGGTATCAACAATTGCCCTTTGTGAGATATTCTTGATCTCAAACCATAAAAGTCATTTTTTGTTTTGTTATCTATACCGTAACCATATTTATCAATAAATACTTTAAATTTTTCACTTACTTTAAATTTTTCGTTATTACATGAATCACAAATTTCAGTTTTTATATTATGATTTTCTATCGCAACTAAAGCTTCTAATGAAGCAACCATAAACATATAAGATGCACTAATTTCATGTTCTGCCAAATACTGTGCTTTGTTAAACACAATACAAGCATTTAGAAAACTTTTCTTAAATTGCAAGTCACCAATCAATTTATATATAGAAATTAAGTCTTTTAACCCAACATTTCTAACTAAATTTCCTTTAGGATCATACTGTGCAAGCAATAAGTCAAATATTTCATAGTGTTTGTTAAATTTTAACTCTTCAAGCTCTGAATCATAATCAGGAGGTATATATCCAGCTTGAGAATAATAAGATGACTTAGGCAAGCTACCCTCAAGATTGATAGCCCAACCTTGTTGCCCTTTTTCGTATGTAAATACATAGTTAGCTGTCAGAACATTAAGTAATACTATATACTCATTCCGTGTATTATTATTCTGTTCATTTTGTAATGACCTACAAGATAACTCTTCTTCTTTAAAATTATTATAATTACTACCCTTCTTGATTTGCCTAGAACCTTTTAGTCCTTTTTTAGGTGGTGCTTTCTCTACTTTATATTCAATGAAATAAGGATTATGTGCTGCCATGTGAGGCGGCTGGGGGAAATTATCAGGGCATTTGTATATCTTAAAATATGGTGAAAACTCCAGATACAAGTCATCTTTATAGGCGAATACTATATCTCTTTTGATCATTTTGTTATCTTTTTTAAATGTTTTATACAATAAGCAATTAAATATCAAATTTAGCAGTAATGCTACACCGAGTAATAGGAAATATTTGATTCTATTTGCAAAGAATTGTGTATAGTCGTAACAATCTGTTCGGCATTTAGATTAGCTTCATCATATTGCTTTTCTGGATTATCATGTGATTGGAATTTATCTGGCAAAGTTAAAGGTATTATTCTTGCCCCATTAACCAATAAGTTTTCTTCCGCAAGAGCTTGCAAAACAAAGCTTCCAAACCCACCGATAGAACCTTCTTCAAGTGTGAGAACAAGTTCATGTTCACGCACTAAACTATATAATAATTCTTTATCTAAAGGCTTTGCAAATCTTGCGTCAGCAACAGTTGTGGATAGGCCTTGTGCATCTAGAGTTTCTGCGGCTTTAAGTGCTTCGGCAAGCCTTCCTCCATAGCTCAATATAGCAATGCGTGTACCTTCTTTTAGAATTCTTCCCTTGCCTATTTCTAAAGGAACTCCACGCTTAGGCATTATAACGCCTTGTCCGTTTCCTCTGGGATATCGCAAGGCAGAAGCTCCATCACTCCATATAGCTTGTGTTGCGACCATATGTTTTAGCTCAGCCTCATCACCTGCCGCCATTAATAACATATTTGGTACGCAACCAAGATATGCTATATCAAAAGAACCTGCATGAGTTTGTCCATCTGCACCAACTAATCCAGCACGATCAATAGCAAAGTGAACAGGTAAGTTTTGAATTGCAACATCGTGAATAATTTGATCATAAGCTCTTTGTAAAAAAGTAGAATAAATTGCAACAAATGGTTTATATCCCTCTGCTGCAAGCCCTGCGGCAAAAGTCACGGCGTGTTGCTCTGCAATACCAACATCAAAGCAACGCTCAGGATAGTTTTCCGCAAACTTATTTAATCCAGTTCCTGCTGGCATAGCTGCGGTTATAGCAACAATCTTTTTGTCTATCGCTGCCTCGTCTAACAAGGCATCAGCAAATACATTGGTGTAGCTAGGCGTCGAAGCTACAGTTTTTTTTTGGTTACCTGTATAAACATCGAATGTAGAGACCCCATGCATTTTATCAGAAGCATTTTCTGCATGCTCATAGCCATGACCTTTTTTAGTCACAACATGGACTAAAATTGGTGTGTTTTGTTCTGTATCACGAATATTCTCTAAAACTGGCAATAAGTGGTCAAGATTGTGACCATCAATTGGCCCTATATAGTAAAAACCCATTTCTTCAAATAATGTACCACCAGTAACTATTCCTCTAGTATATTCTTCAACCCTTCTGGCTTTCTCTTGGATTATTTGCGGTAGTTTTTTAGTGATTCTTTTTCCAATTTCTCGCATATGACGGTATGGTTTTGATGATATTATACGTGATAAATAGGCACTCATTGCACCAACTGGAGGGGCAATCGACATATCATTATCATTTAATATAACAATTAATTTATTCTTCATCGCCCCTGCATTATTCATGGCCTCATATGCCATACCAGCACTCATTGCACCATCACCAATAACGCAAATAATATTCTTTTTAGTATCTTCTGTATTATTATCTAAATCTCTGGCAACTGCCATGCCCAAACCTGCGGATATAGAAGTAGAGCTATGCCCTGCACCAAATGGATCGTATTCACTTTCACTGCGTTTAGTAAAACCGCTAAGCCCTTTTCCTTTTCTCAAGGTCTTCATTAGCTCTCTACGACCTGTTAGAATCTTATGCGGATAGCACTGATGACCAACGTCCCAAATCAAGCGATCCTCTGGCGTGTTAAAAATATAATGCAAAGCAACAGTTAGCTCAACCACACCAAGTCCAGCACCAAGGTGCCCGCCAGTGGTGGCCACTACTTCAATTAAGTCTTGCCTTAATTCATCGGCTAATTGTTTTAAATCTTTTTGATTTAACTGCCTTAGGTCTTTTGGCAATTCTACGGTATCAAGCAACGGAGTCGTTGTTGGCTTACAGCCTATATCTGAATTTTTTACTATATTTTCCAATTACAAATACCCTTTTTAAGATGCATATATAGTACATTTTTTGCAATTATGCAATAGAATTATCCCATATTACATTTTTTCTTGACATATAATTAAATATGTTGTACTAATAATATCATTATGATTAAAACAAAAAACATCGCATCTCTGTCACTTATTTTTGCCCTGATTACTACAGGTTGCTCTAGTATAAAAGTTATACAAAGTGAGCCCAGTTTAGATATGGGTGATTGTGGCCTTAAAAGAGAAACGGTTATTGTTGAAAGTGGCTGGTTTAGTTCTAAAGTAATAGATAGAACACCAAAAACTATCGGCTTTGATATTGGGTGTGGGGATCATAAAAAGGATTTAGTTGATAAACAAACATCGCATGACCAGCAAATGGCAAAACTTGCAATAGCTCAAAAAGAAAAAGCAATTAGACTAAGCTCTGCGGCTGAATTATTAACAATTCGCTTTCAATCAACAGCAAACGAAGCTAAAAAAACAGAATATCTTCAGCGTATTTTAGCAAACCTATCTTCAAATGATAAAGCTTGGAGAATCGCACAAGAAGGGGCTTTATCTGCTAAAGGCATAACGCAAAATGATATCATCAGAGCAGAGGTAATAGACCTTATTCACAAAACAAAAGATAATGATATTTTAGTACAATATGCCGCAGCCTCAGAGTTGCTACGCATTCATCGTCGTGAGAAATACCCAAGCCGTTACAATATTCCACGCCAAATCGTTGAAATAGAGCTAGAAGAACAAAATCTTAACATGAATTATATTCAACAAAAATTGCAACAAGCAAATACTAAACAATTATCTACTTGTAAATTGGTCAAAAATACTAATAAAAAAGTAACTACTTTTGTGTGTAATTAGGGTAAACCTAGCTAGCTGACGCTTTGCTTTCATCGCCAAGAACAACAGCACATACTGTTTCTTGTTTTGGCATACCAACAATATTAAAACCACAATCTACATAGTGATTCTGTCCTGTAACTGCGGTTGATAAATCACTCAAGAAATAAAGTGCTGCATTACCAACTTCTTCAAGCTCTACTGAGCGATGCAATGGCGATGCTTGTTGTGTATATTTAAATGTATGACGTGCATTACCTATAACAGCCCCTGCCAATGTACGCATAGGACCCGGAGAAATAGAATTAACACGAATACCCAAATGGCCTAAATCAGTTGCAAGATAACGAACAGATGCCTCTAAAGCTGATTTTGCAACACCCATTACATTATAATTCGGCATAACACGTTCAGAGCCTAAATAAGTCAGCGTTATAATACTGCCGCCATCAGGCATAAGCTCTTTTGCTCTTCTAGCAATCGACGTAAAAGAATAACAAGAGACATGCATTGATGTTAAAAAATTATCTAATGATGTATCAACATAATCACCTTTAAGTTCATTCTTATCAGAAAAAGCAATAGCATGAACTATAAAATCAATTGTACCCCATTTTTCTTTTATATCAGCAAATAAGCGGTCTAAATCTTCCTCTGATGAAGCATCACAAGGAAGCACAAAGTCAGAACCAATACTTTTTGCAAGTGGCTTAACACGCTTGCCAAAAGCATCGCCTTGATAGGTAAAAGCAATTTCAGCCCCATGCTCATGCAAAGTTTTTGCTATACCCCAAGCAATAGAGTGATCGTTAGCCACCCCCATGATTAAACCTTTTTTCCCGTCCATCATTTTTGTTACAATATTTGTCACGTTGTTCACTTTCTACTCACTAATCAATATATTTTGCAAATGCTAAACTACAATTTGTACCACCAAACCCAAAACTATTAGAAAGAGCTACATCAATATTCGCATTCTCTTCAGTTTTTGTTACAACTGGTAGGAAATCCATTTCACTATCTAAATTATCAACATTGGCAGAGCCAGCAATAAAACCATGTTTCATCATTAATAATGAATATATAGATTCTTGCACTCCTGTAGCACCTAAAGAATGACCTGTTAATGACTTGGTCGAGCTAAGCTTTGGAATATTACTACCAAATACTTCTTTTAATGCTTCCGCCTCTTTTACATCTCCAACAGGTGTACTAGTACCATGAGTATTTATATAACCAACGCTACGTTCGCCAAGATCTTGCATTGCCATTTTCATACAACGCACAGCCCCCTCACCTGATGGAGCAACCATATCATAGCCATCTGATGTTGCACCGTAACCTATAAGCTCACCGTATATTTTTGCACCACGAGCCTTAGCATGTTCTAATTCTTCAAGCACCAGCATACCGCCGCCACCAGCGATTACAAAACCATCACGGGCAGCATCATATGCTCTTGATGCTTTTTCAGGATTGTCATTATATTTTGAAGATAAAGCACCCATAGCATCAAACAACACTGTAAGTGTCCAATCAAGCTCTTCTCCACCGCCAGCAAAAACAATATCTTGCTTGCCCCATTGAATAAGCTCTGCTCCATTACCAATACAGTGAGCGCTAGTCGCACATGCCGAGGTTATAGTATAATTAACACCTTTAATTTTAAAAGGTGTCGCAAGGGTCGCCGAATTTGTACTAGACATACAACGAGGCACCATATAAGGCCCAACACGTTTAGGGGATTTTTGACGAGTGGTATCTGCTGCAATCATTAAATTCTTAGTAGAAGGCCCACCAGAACCAACAATTAAACCAGAGCGTTCATTAGACACATCACTTTCACCTAGCCCAGCATCAGCAATAGCATCACGCATAGCAATGTAATTATACGCTGCACCATCACCCATAAAACGTAATAATTTACGATCAATATGCTCAGCAATATCTATATCAACTGCACCATGTATATGGCTACGAAAGCCCATTTCTGCATATGTCTCTGCAAATACAATGCCTGATTTTGTATGTTTCAAAGATTCTACAACTGTATTTTGATCATTACCAATACAAGAGACAATTCCTATGCCTGTAACAACCACACGTCTTTTTTGCATGTTTATCTACCTTTGTAATAATTTATCTACATTGCACGTGGATTATCAAATAACCCAACTTTTAAGCCAGATGCTTCATAGATTGTTTCACCATCAACGGCAACACTACCATCTGCCACACCAAGTACTAATCTGCGGTTTATAACACGTTTAATATCCAGTGTGTATGTAACTAATTTTGCCTCAGGCAATACTTGACCTGTGAATTTAACTTCTCCAACACCTAAAGCCCTGCCAGCACCTTTTGCCCCAGTCCAACCAAGGTAAAAACCAAGAAGTTGCCATAATGAATCAAGTCCTAAACAGCCTGGCATTACAGGATCACCTTCAAAATGACATTTAAAAAACCATAAATCAGGATTAATATCGAACTCTGCTGTAAGCACGCCTTTATCGTGTGCTCCACCTTCTTCTGAGATGTTTATGATTCGATCAAACATAAGCATAGGTGGTAATGGTAACTTAGCATTACCCTCACCAAATAATTCTCCTTTACCACAGGATATTAAATCATCATAATTATAGTTAGATTTTGGGATAAAAGATGTTTCTGTCATATTATTTTGTCTCTTTATTGATGTACTCACGGATATCGAGTCCTTCTATTTCATTTGATTGGTATCTAATCTTATAAGGCTAGATAATAATAATAGCAAGAGAAAACAAGATGAGAAAAAATCATGTATAAAGCATACAAAGAGCGTTGGTTTGATATATTATTATTGATATGTTTATTATCGAGCATGATATACATACATAGTCACAATACTATAGGTATAGAAAGACTGCGTTCTTTAGCTTTCGATAAATATAATAAAATATTCCCCCGCCCTAGCCCTAGTCCAGCTTTATACCCTATGCATGAAATTGATGGTGTCGTTATTATTGATATTGATGAGGCATCACTACAGAAAAAAGGGCAATGGCCGTGGCCTCGTGATAAAGTAGCTAAGATGGTTGATAACCTGCATGAACTTGGAGCCAAATCAATCGTATTTGACATGGTGTTTGCAGAAGATGATAGAACATCACCAACAAAAATACTTGATATCCTACCAACAGATAAACAAGAAGAATTTAAAACATGGCCTGAAATTAAAAATCATGATGATATCTTTGCCAAAGCTATATCTAACGCAGGCAATGTTGTAACTGCATTTGTCGGCTCTGACCAAAAGACTCCACAACGACCTCTAATCAAAGCAAGGTTTTTTAATAGACCTCACCAAAACAAGCAAGACGCTAGTAAAGAGTACAAATCAAATCCTATGGATTTTGTAACAACACAAGAGCATTTTGCTACCAATCTGCCTATATTATCCAGTGCTGCGGCTGGGAATGGCTCTTTTACAGCAACGCCAGAGCAAGACGGTATTATTAGATCCGTCCCCCTATTATTAGGACAAAAACAAGATAATAGTGACAAAATAGACATATATCCTTCACTACCCTTAGAGGCTATACGTGTTGCCATTGGTGATTATGCGATTGAAACTACGAGCTATTCAAACCCTGTGCCTGAAGGATACGGTATTACTAAAATACACTTGGGCACAACCCCAAAATTTTATACAAATAAAGCAACAGGTAAAAAAGAACGAATCTCCGCTAGATACGATATACCAACAAACCAAAAAGGCTATATCCCAGTCTACTATAGTGGGCATAAGCAATCACGATACATTCCTGCTTGGAGAATTTTAGATGGGGATATTACTCCAGATAGAATTAAAAATAAAATTGCTTTAATCGGCACATCTTCTATAGGGCTATTAGATTTAAGATCTTCACCGCTTGATGCTGTCCTACCAGGGGTGGAAATTCATGCTGAGATTATCGAGCAGATTCTATCTGGCACATACCTGC
>JAJFGX010000087.1 GCA_021775895.1 Alphaproteobacteria bacterium
CTATGATTTCTTTGCTCGTGGTCATGCCGATGGTATTGAAATTATTAGAAAACCAGTATGGAATGTTGGCTTTTATGATATTTTATCTGCTTATGCTGATATTCAACAGCGGGCAGATACTAGTATTTATGAGGTAAAAGCCTTTAAGTTAATGTCTATTGATGATGCTTTAGATCGTTTGACTAAGATGCTTGGGCAAATTCCAGATAGTTGGCTTAGCTTGCGTGCTTTACTTCCAGCTGGTATACAACAGGAAGATAGGCTGGTAGCACGTTCCATGATAGCGTCAATTTTTGGAGCCTCGCTGGAAATGGCAAGGCGAGGGGAGTTGGAGCTACAACAAGAGAGTGTTTATGCTCCAATTTACTTACGTAGACGGAAAGAGGGAAGTAAATAAAATGAATCAAGATAATAATCAAGAAAAATTATTTGATGAAAGTTTTGAAGGTTATGCGGAAGATATGCGTGTGCTAGAGGCTTTATTGTTTGCGGCAAAAGAGCCTGTGTCCATAGCTGTATTGGCAGAACATGTTGAAGAAAACAAGCGTGAGGCTTTGCCAGATATTTTAAAAATGTTGCAATATCGCTATGAAAGCCATGGAGTTAACTTAGTTTGCAGAGATGGAGCATGGGCATTTCGTACAGCTTCAGACTTGGCAGGGCGTTTAAGGATAGAACGTGAAGTACCAAAGAAGCTTTCACGGGCGGCAATGGAGACTTTGGCAATTGTTGCATATCACCAGCCAGTGACCAGAGCAGAAATTGAAAATATTAGAGGTGTTTCAATTAGTAAAGGTACGCTGGATATTTTAATTGAAATAGGCTGGATTAAATCAGGCCGTCGTCGTCAAATACCGGGAAGACCTTTAACATGGATAACAACATTGCAATTTCTTGATCATTTTGACCTTGGCAGTATGGACGATTTACCTGGAGTGCAAGAAATGAAAGACGCTGGACTATTGGATAAACGCCCTGCCATTGATACTTTAGGGCAGTCAGATATGTTTGAAGACTTAGATACAGATGATGAAATAACTACAGAAGAAGGAGATATATAATATGGGCATTGGATTGTGGCAAATTGCTTTAATTGTTTTGGTGGTATTAATTTTATTTGGTGCAGGTAAGCTTCCAAAAGTTATGGGAGACGTTGGCAAAGGAATGAAAAACTTCAAAGACGGCATAAAAAGCGAAGAAGACAAAGACAGCAAAGATAGTAAAAACGATAAAGACGGAGAATAAGTCTTAATGTTTGGAATTGGAGCTTTAGAGTTTTTTTTAATAGCTGTGTTGGCTCTATTGGTTTTAGGGCCTAAAGATTTACCTAATGCTTTATATCAGCTTGGCAAAGCTATGCGTAAAATGCGTAAGTTTAGCTCAGAAATACAATCTGGCTTTGATAAAATAACCGAGGACGTAGAGCTTGAAGAAATTGCTAAAGAAGCTAATAAAGTTGGTGATGAATTAACTGATTTTCGTGTTGAACAGCAAGCAGCGTTAGAGGCTCGTGATAAAAAGAAACCAAAGACTAAAAGCAAAAAGAAAACACCTAAAAAAACAGCAATTAAAAAAGTAGCTAATAAAAAATGACAAATGAAAAAAATGATATGTCTATGATTAGTCATTTGTTGGAATTGCGACAAAGGCTGTTGTGGTGTGTGCTAGCCGTATTAATTACTAGTGGTTTAAGTTATATCGTTGCTCCTAATATATATGCATTCTTGGTCAAACCGCTGGCTGGTGCGTTGGAGGGAAGCGGAAGGCGTTTAATCTATACAGGATTATCAGAGGCTTTTATTACCTACATTAAATTGTCTTTATTTGCAGGCATATTTTTATCATTTCCATTGATTGCTATACAGTTTTGGAAATTCATTGCTCCGGGATTATATAAAAATGAAAAGCAGGCTTTCCTGCCATTCTTGATGGCAACGCCTATATTGTTCTTATTTGGAGCAGGTTTTGCTTATTATGGAGTATTTCCGCTGGCGTGGAAGTTTTTTGCAGGGTTTGAGCAATTAGCTAGTGTTCAAACAGGGGGGCTAGCTATTGAACTTGAAACCAGAGTTAGTGAATATTTATCGCTGGTAATGAAGTTGATTTTTGCTTTTGGTCTATGTTTTCAATTGCCTGTTTTATTAACTTTGATGGGAAAAGCTGGCTTGGTGACCGCTGAAGGGCTGAAGGCAAAGCGTAGATATGCTATTGTAATTTCGTTTATTGTGGCAGCTGTAATGACTCCACCTGATATTATAAGTCAAATTGCCTTAGCTGTTCCTGTGATGTTGCTGTATGAAGTTTCTATTTTCTTAGTTCAGATTAATAATAAGAAAAAATCTTGACCTTACGTATTAATTTGTAATAATGTACATCTTTATTGTTGTTAATATATAGGAGTTAAATTAAATGTCACTTACCCACAAGCAAGCAGAAGCTGTATGCAATGCAATCGTTAATAAGTTCAATAGCTTTGCAAGACCAAGAGGTATTATCGATGGTGTTGGAATTGGAACTAGTACAACACCAGAGGCTAAAGATGGAGTGGCAGAATTCCAGCGAACAAATGATACTGATAAATATTTTCTGAAAGAAATATTTACGGTGTGTTGCATGACAGAGAAACAGCTTTCTAAAGATGAAAAAGAAGAGCTAAGGAATGATTGTGCAAGAGTGCTTAATCGTCCAGTTGATGAAACAGATATAAGGTTCATGGGTGGCGTTCGTATTACGCTTCACTAATTGCTATGCGGAGATAAATAGCAGGGAGTACAACGAAAAGGCACTTGCTCTTCAAACTCTACCAATAACAAAGCGTTTCTTTCACGTAAGGTTTTAATAACACTAGGGTCTACATTTGGTAGAATTGCATGATGTTCTTCTGTACCTAAAACTATAGATGTATCATCTTGTACAGCAAACAAAAATGGCCCTTTTTCTTGGTTGTCATCTAGTGCTGGGTGACGCAACATGAAAAACGCAATAGCATTCTTGTCATTGGTAAAAACTTCATAATCTGTAACAACGATAGGGTTATTGCTCATTTACTTGTCCTCTTCTTGTTGTCCTATTGTCTCTGATAACGTTCTGCGAGGTTGAGCTCCAATTCCACCACCCGGTGTTGGGGCAGAAGCTCTAAGCACACTTGGCTGTGTAGGTGCAACATTGACTTCAACTTCAGCATCGGCAGCCCATTCATACGTTTTTTTTATGCCTTGTGAGCTCATGTAAAAAGCGACAAGGTTTTTTGCGTCATCTCCTTTTAGCTGATTCATAGCTGGTGCAGATAAGTCCAACATGTTTTAGTTACTCCTTATTATAGTTACTTAGGCGATATAATTAAAAACTTAATTTTTAGTGTTGTTTTATTCTCTTCCGTACTATTCTATATAAACTTATATAATAATCAAGCAAAGAGAATGAGTTATACGTGGAAAGAACACTTTTTGATACTCTTAATGAGGATAAAGACAAAGTTGTAAGTAACGCTCCAACGGAATATTCTGTTAGCCAAATTAGTCAGCAACTAAAAAACTGTGTAGAAAGCAATTTTAGTTATATTAGAGTTCGTGGAGAATTGTCTCGAGTGACTGTCGCTAAATCTGGTCATTTATATACCACTTTAAAAGACGATAACTCTGTGCTTGATGCAATTTGCTGGAAAGGTAACTTGCAACGACTATCAGTACAGCCAGAGGAAGGGCTTGATGTGGTTTGCACTGGTCGTTTAACGACTTATGCTGGCAGGTCTAATTATCAGATGATTATTGAGACTATGGAGCTTGCGGGTGAGGGTGCATTACTAAAAATGCTGGAAGATCGTCGTAAAAAGCTTGCAGCAGAGGGATTGTTTGATGAAAGTCGTAAAAAAACTATACCATTTCTGCCTGAGGTTATAGGGGTTGTTACCTCGCCAACAGGAGCCGTAATTAGCGATATTATGCATAGAATTGCTGACCGCTTTCCTTGCCGTGTTTTATTGTGGCCTGTTGTGGTTCAAGGACAGCGGGCAGCAGAACAAGTAATTGCAGGAATTAAAGGTTTTAATGATTTGCCTAAGGAAAATTCTTTGCGACCTGATGTTTTAATCGTGGCTAGGGGTGGGGGATCTTTAGAGGATTTAATGCCATTTAATGATGAAGCAGTTGTCAGAGCGGTTGCAGAAAGCGATATCCCATTAATTTCTGCGGTTGGTCATGAAACCGATACAACATTAATTGATTATGTGGCTGATTTGCGAGCGCCTACCCCGACGGGAGCGGCAGAAAAAGCCGTTCCAGTTAAAACACAAATTGTGGCTTCGGTTTTGGAGTATGAAAGACGCATGGTGTTGTCTGTCGAAAATAGATTAACTAATTTAAGTCAGCATTTAGAAGTTTTGGAGCGTGGACTTGGTAATCCATTGCATTTATTGGAAGTTGCAATGCAAAGAATGGATCAAAGCTCTATACGGCTTGATTTGAGTTTAAAGAACTGGCTTACCCATAAAAAAGCGGATTTACGCAATGCTACAATTGGTTTGTCAGTAATAACATTAAGGGCAGGTTTAAAAAATCATCAACAACGATTAGATGATTTATCAGAACGACTCAGGCTGTCTATGATACAAAACACAGAGAAATCAGAACAAAAATTACTATATTTATCTTCTTTGCTTGAAAGTCTATCGTTCAAAAAAACTCTAGACCGAGGTTTTGTGCTGGTTAAAGATAAAGCCACAGGACAAGCAATCAAGCATGTATCCTCTGCAATTAATGCTGAAAATGTTACGTTACAATTTAGTGATGGTAAAATTTCTGCGATTATTGATGAAAAATAAATTACATCTTAATTATTTGTTAAAACATAGTCATTACATTTAAAGATAGTGATAGTGACTAACAAATGAAAAGGGGTTTGTATGTATTCTTTATTTAATAATCGTGTAGTTTACATTGGTAGTGGCGTGACAATAGTCTCTTTAGTAATTTTGTTCATGTCTCCAATGCTTTAGTTTTTTTCCTGGCAAAGTGTTTTTAAGAGAGTTCACTTTGCATTTTCCAAAAGATGAGGGTCGTGAATAGAATTTTACGACCCTCTTTTTTTCTAATTAAATGGTGTTACAAAATAAAAATTTATATTACAATTATTACTAGCTTTTAGGGGGTAAGTAAATAATGTCAGCAAAAACAACTGCAAAAATCATTGGTGATGCTATGGTTATTAATCTGCAAACAGCGACTAATAAATCTGTGTGGCGTTGTAGTATGGATCAGCTTAATCATGCAGTTTTTGCTATTAAAAGCAAAAATAAAACTCATAACTTATTTTTAAAAGTGTCAGATAAAGAAGAAGAAGTTGCAAGTTTTGATAATAAAGAAGATGCAGAAAAAGCACTTGATGTTGTAACAAAAGCTTTGCTTTCTCCTATTGTTGTTAAATCAGAAAGTCCAAAAAAGACCTCTTGGTTTAAACGCTTTTTTTATCTGCTGTTATTAATTTTATTGGTTTATTTTTCATTGAAAATTATAAATGGCGTTAAATATACTAATGCATTGGTTAAGAACAAAGGGGCAGTGCAACAAAACCATGTTGCACCTAATGATTTACCTAAGGGTGTACCAATGACTGCTGATGAAATGTTTGGGAGCTAACATCTAAAATATGGCTGCAATTAAAGGTAAATATCAAAGAACAAGGGAAGATGTCTTGCGTGATGCAAGGCCAATGTCACAACGACTGGCGGATACCTTTAGAATACCAAGTACAGCAACTATGGTATTTGGAATTGCTGCAACTGTTATATATATAGACCCTATGATTGGTATGTTCGCGGATTTAATTTTTCTATTCGCTTTATTTTATTTTATTTGGTTATATTTTCAGAAAACAATTCTACCTTTTAAGTTACCTAAAACGGCTCAAGAGGTCGATATGCACCATTTACAGCCAAATGGTAAATTTGGCAAGTCAGACGGCATACTTTATATTGGGAACGAGTATGATACAGGTGATGAAATATGGTTTACAAACTCTGATGCTAGAACACATATTTTATATTTAGGAACAACAGGTGCTGGTAAAACTGAGGGGTTGAAAGCCCTTGCCACTAATGCACTATGTTGGGGCAGTGGTTTTATTTATGTTGATGGTAAGGCTGATACTGATTTATGGAGTAGCCTTTCTTCACTATGTAGACGTTTTGGTCGTGATGATGACCTTTTGGTCATGAACTATATGACGGGTAATGCTGGTGGAATCATTGCCTCAAATACTTTGAATCCATTTTCAACTGGCTCTGCATCTTATTTGACGAATATGTTAGTTAGCTTAATGCCTGATGCTGAGGGTGATAATGCTATGTGGAAGGAGCGTGCAGTTGCTCTAGCCAGTGCAATAATGCCTTGTCTGGTTTGGAAAAGGGAAAATCTTAATGTGCCTCTAAATGTGAGTGTAATTCGTAAATATCTTGAATTTAGTGAGGTTATTAGATTGTCAAGAGATGAAGCTGTGCCAGAAGTACTGCGTATCGCTTTATTTGCTTATTTGAATGAATTACCTGGTTATGTGGAAGATGCTTTTGATGACGAGGGGCATGAAAAACCAATGCCACCAGATGCACCAATGGTTGATACCTCTGTGCCTAGGCAACAGCATGGATATTTGTCTATGCAGTTTACACGTTCTTTGCAGTCTTTAGGTGATGACTATGCTTATATTTTTGATACGCAGGCAGCTGATGTTGATATGACGGATGTTGTTTTGCAAAGGCGTATTCTTGTGGCTCTAATTCCAGCTTTGGAAAAGTCCAGTGATGAGACTGCTAACCTTGGTAAAATTATTGCATCTACTTTGAAGGGAATGATGGGTGCAACACTTGGTAGTACGGTTGAGGGAGCAAGTGAAACAGCGATTGAAAACAAACCTACAAGGTCGGAAACACCATTTATGGCGATTTTTGATGAGGTTGGTTACTATGCTGCTCAAGGTATGGCGGTTATGGCGGCTCAGGCACGTAGTTTAGGTTTTTGTCTTGTTTATGCGGCTCAGGATTTACCCGCGATGGAAAAACGGATTAAAGAGGAAGCTCGCTCTATTGCGGCGAACTGTAACATTAAAATATTCGGTAAGCTGGAAGATCCAACACAAACAAAAGAATTCTTTGAAAAGACGGTTGGGCAAGCTCTAGTTACAGAAGTTGGTTCATTTACCAGAGATGCAGGATCAATGTCTGGTTCATATAATGATACAATGCAGGCGAATGTGCAGGCTAGAGCTAGAGCAGATTATGATGATTTGCGTGGGTTTAAAGAGGGACGTGCAATTTGTGCATTTGGGGAACAAGTCGCAGAAGTGCAAATTTACTATGCTAATCCCGGTTTTGCTAAAGCTATGCGGGTTCAACGTTTCTTACCGATACCGCCTCCAAATGAAGATGCAATAAAATCAATGAGGCAAGTGAACGTTATATTGAAGCGTTTGCGTAATAAGAAATGGGATCCTGAAGCAGTAGAGCCTGTGACTAAAACCTATGATGAAGTAGAGGCGATTGCTAAAGGCTTTAAAATGGGTAAAGAAAGAGGTGAAGATTCTGTAGTCTCGGCGACTATGGCGGTATCATCTTTGGCAGAATATAGAGGGATTGTTACACTAGATACAATTGCGGCAGAAAAAGTTGAAAAAGAAGAAGAAAAGAAAGTTGAAGATAACCTTGCTACTGTAACTAAGGGGAAATCACCAATTTCTTGGACTGATATAATTGGCGGAGAAGATGATGGAAAGAATGAACAAGAATTAGTGGGTAAAAAATCAGAACAATTAAGTGATGAAGCAAAACAAGCAGAGTTAAGAAGAACTCCTCCACCAGTCGTTGACCCATCACAAAAAGAAATGCTTGAAGTTGACACTCCACCATCTTCACCTCCTGTTAAAGCACCGCCTGTATTGGAAAAAGAAAGTGGAGCTATGAGCTGGATGGATATTATTGGTGGTGAAGAAGAAACGTCAGAAGCTAAGACAGAAGAGACTGAAATGACAGGCGTTAGCCCTAGTGAAACAGTTAATACAGGCGCATTACTAGCCAAGAAAACCACAGATAATGTAGATGAAGAAGAACATAAAGCATTGACTTGGTCTGATGTGCTTGCTGATGATTCTAGTCCTATAGAAGAAGAAACTAACCACATAAAAGAAATAGCAGAGCCTATAAGAGTATCATCACCTAAAAAAGTTGTAGATGATGAAGCTTTCTCATGGGCTGATATTATAGGTTCTTCCGATGAAAAAGAAGAAGATAAATAATTTTAAAATATAAAAACTATATAGTTTACGGTTTATAAACTTAATGTTTCTATGATATAAGTATTACAGTAAAAAACACCAAATTGAACTCAAAAGAAGGGATATAAAATGAATTTAACAGTAAAAGGAAAACAACTTGATGTCGGAGATTCTTTACGTCAACATGTTGAAGATCATTTAATTGAAACAGCAGAGAAATATTTCCCTGATCCAATTGAAGCAACAGTGGTTTTTTCAAAAGAAGCAGGTCATTTATTTAAAGCAGATATTTCTATTCATTTAGCTAAAGGTATTTTATTGCAAGCTCGTCATGCAACAGAAGATCCATACCCAGCATTTGATACAGCTTTAGAACGTATGACAAAACGTATGCGTCGATATAAAAGTAAGTTTAATAATCACCATAAAGCTTTGCCTGAAGCGGCAAACATGGATGCGGCTTATTATACGCTCCAAGGTAGCGATGGTGGAGTTGAAGAAACTATAGATGAACCAGCAGTAATTGCTGAAATGTCGACTAGTATCCAGTCAATGAGTGTAAGTGATGCGGTTATGCGTATGGAATTGGCAGATTTACCAGCTATGTTATTTAACAATCCTGCAAATGGTCGAATTAATATGATTTACCGTCGTAAAGACAATAATATTGGTTGGGTTGATCCTAAGTAATACTTGCTTAAACTGTATTATTTAGATGGTTGTGCTTTGTTCGGTCTAAGTAAACCAAGGACTTTACCAATCTCTGAGTTCAAGTCTTTACGATGAACAATCATATCAACCATACCATGTTCGAGTAGATATTCAGCTGTTTGGAAACCTTCGGGCAGTTCTTCTCTAATAGTTTCTTGTATTACTCGTCTGCCAGCAAAGCATATTTGAGCCGCAGGTTCTGCGATATGAATATCACCTAGCATAGCAAATGAGGCGCTTACTCCGCCAGTGGTAGGGTCGGTTAATAGAACTATATAAGGAAGTCCAGCCTGTTTTACTTTTTCAACAGCAATTACAGAGCGTGGCATTTGCATTAGAGATATCATACTTTCTTGCATTCTGGCTCCGCCAGAGGCTGGGACTGTTATAAATGCAGCATTTTCTTCAACGGCAAGATTTGCAGCAGTTAAAAGACCATCACCAACGGCTGCCCCCATAGAACCACCCATAAACCTAAAATCAAAAGCGGCAATTATAGTTGGAATACCGCCAATAGTACCTTTAGCAACCATTAGAGCATCTTTTTCACCAGTTTTTTGCTGCGCATCTTTTAATCTATCTTTATATTTTTTTAGGTCTTTAAACTTTAAAGGGTCATCTTTTACAGTTGGGCATTCTATTCTTGTATACTCACCGTTATCAAATAATATCTTTAGACGTGTAATGACATCAATTTTCATGTGGTAATCGCAGGAAGTGCATATATTGTCATTATTTGCGATATCCCTGTGAAAGAGCATAGAATCGCATTTAGGACATTTTGTCCATAAGTTATCAGGTACATCTTGCTTATCTACTAAAGCACGTATTTTGGGGCGGACTAAATTTGTTAACCAGTTCATTTTTCCATCTTATAATTGTTTAATCGAGTGAAATAATTTTACCCTTTAAGCAACAGCGACGCAAGATGAAATCTCATTTATAATATTTTGTGCTGATTGTGCTGGATTATTGGCTTTGGTGATTGGTCTACCTATGACTAAATAAGTTGCTCCTAAGTCTAAAGCTTCTTTTGGGCTCATGATTCGATTTTGATCATCATTAGCAGTATTGCTATTAGCTGGGCGTATCCCAGGAACAATAAGAGAAAACTCATTGCCAAATTCTTTGCGTAAAATAGAAATTTCATGAGGTGAGCAAACCAGCCCATCAACTCCAGCATTTAAAGCCACTTCTGCATAACGACAAACCTGTGTTTCTAAATCATTATTAAAGCCAAGACTTTGTAAGTCTAACGCTGTCATATGAGTTAGAATGGTTACAGCTAGTATTTTTGCAGTATCATTTGTTTCATTTTTAGCGGCCGTCATCATCTCTTTTCCACCGCCAGCGTGCAGAGTTAAGAAATCAGGCCTCAGTGGTAATACAGCACTCATTGCTCCTGCTACAGTGTTTGGGATATCATGGAATTTTAGGTCTAAGAATAGTTGAGTATTAGAATTGCAGACTTCAATTATACGCATAACTCCAGAATGGCCATGAGTATAGAAAAACTCCATTCCAAGCTTTATACCATGAATATGTGGGTTTATTTCCTTAACCCAAGACAAAGCTTGATCAATATTTGTTGTGTCAATGGCACAGAAAATTTTATTTTTCATTTCAAATCTACCTGTCGTCTAGTGAGACATAAGGTCTTGTAGTTGCTCCAGTATATAATTGGCGAGGGCGACCAATTTTTTGTGTTGGCTCCGCAATCATTTCTTTCCATTGAGAAATCCAGCCTACTGTACGTGATAGAGAAAATAAAACAGTGAACATTGAAGTTGGAAAGCCCATGGCTTTTAAAATTATCCCAGAATAAAAATCTACATTTGGGAAAAGTTTACGCTTAATGAAGTACTCATCTTCTAAAGCGATTCTTTCAAGTTCCATGGCTAGGGCTAAATGTGGGTCTTCTATTCCAAGTTCATTTAACACTTCATGACATGTGCCTCTTAGAACGCCAGCCCTAGGGTCATGGTTTTTATATACTCTGTGTCCAAAGCCCATAAGGCGAAATGGATCATCTTTATCTTTAGCTCGCTTAATAAATTCTGGAATTTTATCTACTGATCCAATCTCTTCAAGCATGGTAAGTACAGCTTCATTTGCTCCACCATGAGCAGGTCCCCATAAAGAAGCAACGCCAGATGCTATACAAGCAAAAGGATTTGCTTTAGATGAACCAGCTAAACGAACAGTAGATGTTGAAGCATTTTGTTCATGGTCAGCATGTAGAATCATAATCCTATCCATCGCCCGTGCTAAAACAGGATTTACTACGTATTCCTCTGTTGGGACTGAAAAACACATATGAAGAAAGTTTTCTGCATAGTTTAAGTCATTTCTAGGGTAGATAAATGGTTGACCAATTGAATATTTATAAGTTGAAGCAGCAAGAGTTGGTATTTTAGCAACAAGACGATGAGTCGCTATTTCACGCTGTTCTAGGTCGTTTATATCTAATGAATCATGATAAAATGCAGATAAAGCACCAATAACGGCAACCATAATTGACATTGGGTGTGCATCACGTCGAAAGCCACGGAAAAAGTATTGTAATTGCTCATGTATAAGGCTGTGTCTTGTTATTTTATTTGTGAAGTCAGCATTCTGTTCCTTACTTGGAAGTTCCCCATAGAGAAGTAAATAGCATACCTCAAGGTAATTACTTTTTTCTGTAAGTTCTTCAATAGAGTAACCTCGGTGAGACAATATGCCAGCATCACCATCAATATAAGTAATTCCAGATTCGCAACTAGCAGTGGAAGTAAAGCCTGGGTCATAAGTAAAATGACCAGTTTGAGCGTATAGGCTACGTATATCAATTACATCAGGGCCAACTGAGCCATCAAATATAGGAAATTCATATGTTTCCCCTGTATTGTTAATGGTTAGAGTTGCTGTCTTTTCTTTATTATCCATTTTTGTAAACTCCAAAAGAATATTGGGATGATGCGCTTATACGTTAACACTTAGTATAAGGTGTTTTTGGAATATCGCAATAATAAAAATATAGTGAAAAAATAACTAGATAATAAAAAATATAGTAAATTTATGACATATTTTAAATAAATGTGTTATACTATATAGAGAGGATAATTTCGTGAAAAACGTTACTATTTTGTTAAGGGTGTTAAATTTGAACAGTATAAAAGAAATTTTAAAGTATTTTCTTGTTGTTGTTACTTTTTGTGGCTTATTGGCTTTTTCTAGTGTTAGGAATGTCTACGCAACTCCTTGTAATAACCCTGGTGCAGGATCATCAGTTTCTTTGATGTCTGTTTCAAGTCTGTTGACTCTTCCGGAAATTGCATCGGCTGAGGCAATGCTCATGGCTTTTTTTGAGACCATGATAGTAGCAGCTGAAGCCGCAATTACAAGTATGATAAATACCTTTCTTGGAGACACTCAAGATTTTACGGATCAGTTCTGGGATTTTGATTTAAAGCCTGCAATGCAACAAATGACAGCGCAGCTGCATACAGGCTCAATTGATGCTTCACGTAATTTAGGTTCTTTCTTTGATGCTCAGGAGCTAACAAGAACAACAGAACACTTAAAAACTGCAGAGTTAAACGCACATAGATTGCTGCGTCCGAGTACTTTGCAGTGTCAGGCATCAACCGTTTTGTCTGGTTTGTTTAGAATAGATGAAATCAAAGATGGTTATGCACGGGCAGCACCAATAGAACAAGCAGCAGTTACGGCTGCAGCTATTGGTAGTTCAGGGGCGGCTGGTGGCGGAGCATATCAGAGTGATATGTGGAACGACTATTGTACAAGATATGTTGATCCACAGAGTAATAGAGGTTTAACTGGCTGTGCTGGTCCTCCGCCAATGTTTAGTGAGGAGGCTTTTAAAGCTGAAAGTTTATTTGAAGATACTTATGATGTTACTGATCCAAATTTAAAGCAAAATGTTGATGATTGGGTTAGAAATATTTGTGGAACAAACCCTATTGCAAGAGTACCATTAGAAGAATTGGATACAACAGCAGGTCGTCGTGGTTTTATGAATGGTATGTCGCATATGGCACAGCAGCAATTGTGTTACACATCGCTATATCATGTACAGTCTAGGCGTGTTCCTGGCAGTCAAATGGATACAGAGGTTATGGCGCATGTGGCTAAGGGGGGGGTCAATCCATTGACTGTTGAACCAAACCCTAGTTGGAATACTATTGAAAATGTATTGAAAGCAAGTACGGCTAAAGACTTTCAGCTACAATTAGTGGATGAACCAGAGGCAGTGCAACGTTTTCTTGTTGTACCAGATATCTATGCAAAGACGTATGGAGTTAATGAAATTAAAGACTTGCAAGAGCGCACAGGAGCATTGCTAGCTGTTCTAGGCGCCCGTGAGTTGGAAGCAATGAATAGAGGAACAAATGCATCAGAAGCTGATTCTAGGCCGTAGGGACTAATAGCTATTTTTAATTGGAGAAAAAATGAAAGATAAAAGACGACATATTAAAACTAAAAAATGGCATGCTTATGGCTCTAGTCTTTTTAAACCTGTTCGTTTATTCTTTGGTTTTGTTATGGTTATGGTTTTTTCTTTTATATTGTTTGTTGGAACACCTTACTTATTGAAATATAAGGCATCCTACGCTTCACCTGTTCCTATTGTAGGGAGTTTTTGCCCACCTCTTATGGGAAATTGCGGTTGTGCTACAGTGCCTACCACAGCCATAACCCAGGCTGCTGTTGCAGCAGCGTTGGACGCTGTAGCTAATGCTGTCGAGGACTTTATTGAAGATTTTATTCGTGATGCTATTGATGATGCTATTGGTGCGCTTTTGACAGCTGCTAATGTTATGGAGCATAATATAATGGACTGGTGGACACAGCTCTGGGAGTTTGATATGAAACCATCATTTCAAAACATGACAGCACAACTACATACTGGTCATGCTGATCAATCAAGACAAATGGCTTCTTTTTTTGATGCACAAAATATGACTAACCTTAACAATCAATTGAAACAGGCAGAGATAGAGGCTGCACGTATTGTTCGCCCAAGTACATTAGTTTGTATGGCAGCTACGCAAGCGGCTGGTTTTTCACGAGCCAATACTTTTGTTCGTGCTATGCGTTTTGGTATGGAGGATTCGAAACAAAAATTAGGACTTAACAGTTTAGGTACTTTGGGTGCTAACGGAATTAATGCTATCCATAATGATAAATGGGACAATTATAGGACTATATTTTGTAATAATCAGTCGAATAAAGGCATTACTTGTGCGGTTTCTGGGGTGAAGCCAGATGCTGATATTAGGCCAACAGCAACCTTAATTAATCCATTGACAATTGATATGCAGAATAATGCAGAGAGAATTGCAGCAGAAACTGCAATAGATAATATTGCTGGTGTAGATGTTATGAATCCAGTACGTCCAGCTGCAGTTAATACTACGCATGGGCAAAGGTTAATTTTAGAAAAACGCGAGCGATTGGCTAAGCGCGCAGCTGCTAGAAGTGTTAATATGCTAACAACTATGGGGTGGCGTAGTAGGGGTAGTGATATGAACACTTGGGTTAATGAGTTTAATCAGAAGTCTGGTAGTAATATTGTAGTTTCACCCGACCCTAGTTATCATGAGGTTATGCATGCTTTAACAAAATATAAGTTTTTATCTGGTCACTATGGTGAAGAGCAAGTTGAAGAGCCTATAAATATAGAAAGAGAAAAATTAGTTTCATCTTCATTATATTTGATGCAATTAAGAGATTACTATGAATTATTGGAAAGAGTCGCACTGACGGCTGCTGTGGATACATCTATATTGCTAGATGAGTACGGGAACATAGACAATTCATCATCTTCAGAGGCAAAGTGATGAAAGTCTAAGTTAGGATTATTGGTTATGGTAGAAAAAAATAAAGCTAAAAATATTAAAAGAACAGTGTATAGGAGTTTTATGTCTGTTGTGTTAGCTATTGTTTTGAGTGTTTCTGTGTTGACTGTAGCACCTAGAAGTGCCGTCGCTTGTGAGACAGCAATGCAGGTAACAGGTGCAGGGGCACTTATGCAAACACTTCAAGAGGCTGCTTTAATGGCACTGCAAAATGCTCTTACTAGTTTTGTTGCTAGTTTGATGGCTCCATTTGAAGCGATTCTCGATGCTTTAATTGGTTCAACAGATGATGCTATAAGGCAGGACTTGTCAGAGCTATGGGACAAATGGAAAGGAGGCTTGGAGGATATGACCGAGCAGTTAAATGTATCTTATATTGACCGCACAAGACAGCAAGGTTCAATGTTGGATGCGCAAATGCAAAGCATGGCTCAAAGATATACAGAAACATTAGAGTTGGAAGCTAACCGCCGTATGAGACCATCAGAGCAAATGTGTGTGGTCGATACTATTAATCCATACCTATTAAAGGCAGAAGAGACAGCAAGAGCCATGGGTGTTGCGATGGAGAATGAGTTTTTTGCAGGTGGCATTGGTAGTGGCGCTATGAACATGGTTGGCACAGCAAGTGAAAATGGCCCAGAAGCTGCTTTAAATGCAGATTATGATATTATAATTAATGATTATCTTGATCCGAATTACAATGGTGGTGATATGCCTGCGGGGGCTCCTTCTCCTAGGGCTGGTGATGAGTATAATCCTGCTAAAGTTCTTTTTGGTAAAGATACAATTGATATGACTGATCCAGATAATAGGCAGGATTTAGCCGTATATACTCGTCTTGCTTTGGGTAATCCTGCTATGAAAGCTATACCATTAAGGGCAACGGAGACAACACATGGTCAACGTACTATTTTGGATCGCCAAAGATATCAAGCTAGACTTAATAATTATGCAGGAGCATTGATGGATCCAGCAAGTAATCGTTCTAGTGTAACCGCAGCGCCAGAGGTTGGTGTTATGAGAATGTCAAATGGTACCTTGGCTGGTAATATATCTGCAGCACCTAGCTATCGTGAAATTAGGAAGGCTCGTAGTCAACAAATGTGGACTCCCCGTTATATGAATGATTTAACTGGCATGCCACATACGGCTGAACAAAAACAGGTTGATATATACGCTCAAAAAATTATGGATGTTCAAGATATGACACGCAATATGGAGCGAATTGGAATGATAATGTCAGCTAGGTTAGGGCAAAGGCTTGATACTTTAGGCCCTATAGATAGTGGTGCATCCGCAGACATTAAGGCGCAATAGTGTATTTAGGAGTTTATGGATAATGAATTACATAGAAAAAGTAAAGTCATTTTTAATTGTATTATCTATGTCGTGCGTTCTTGTTATTAGTGTACCTAGTAAGCCAGCACATGCTTGTGAAGTGCCTTCAGTATTTACAGATGTTTTAGCATTGTGGGCAAGTATAGAAATAACTTTGCTTGAATTCTTTAATGAAGCTTGGGAGTTTATTCAAAAAAATGTTTCTAATGCTCAATTTGAAATGGTTGAACGTTTTATAGAGTTTGGAGATCATACAAGGGATGCCTTTGGTATAGACTTTTGGGGTAGTTATTTGCCTGCCATGAAATTACAAACGGCACAGTTGAATGTGGCAAATGTTGATCAATCTAGGAATCTTGGATCATTTTTAGATGCTCAGAGTCAGACGGAAGCACAAAGAAACATGAAAGAAAAAGAAGTTGAAGCACATAGGCGGTTTAGAGTAAGTGGTATGTCATGTCAGGCAGAAAGTATTAAAGATACCCTGATAGAGACAGAAGAACTTGCCACGAATATAAGTAAAGCTCTAAATGTTGATGAACGCTATCGCCAAGGTTCAAGGGTTGGTTCAATTTCTGAAGATGGGCAAGAGGCTGAACATAGCTTCTTATATGATGAAGCAAATGCTAGCTTTTGTGTTCTTGGTCAAGTTGGTTGCGCTGCTCCAGGACCGAATCCAATGGGACATATTCTTAATGCAAACTTTACTAATGGTGTTGAAATGAGTCACGATATGGGTGTGGCACAAAATCGTGTTTTAATGGATAGGGTGCTTAGTACTTTCTCTAGTCCTGTATCACCAGTGCCAGTACCTATAGGCGTTATTGATAGCACTGTTGCACAAAGAGAGATATTATTTAAACGTAATCCGCTTATGGCACGTAAATCACTGTTGAACTATGTTATGGGTGAGCAGATGGGGGAGAGTGTTGCAGGTAATGTTAATATGGAAGCATCCGCAGCTAGGACGGGATCAAATATCAATCCAGCTAACGCATCTTTTTCACCAAGTAACAGAGAGATTCGAGAAACAATGCGTGAACGTATTTTATCAGATGCCTTTGTCGGTTCTGTACTTACTGAGCCTGAAGATTTATTGCGCAGACAAGCGACAATGAAAGAGCAACAATTACGGACGTGGATTAAAATCAAAGATGTTAATGAGCGACGTTTAGCTTTGTTGGCAGGATTGCTTGGGCAGGAGTTGTCAGAAAGTACCCCGGGTGCAATGCCAGCAACACGTAGTAAGCCAAATTAGTTCAATTTTAACGTTTATTAACATATTTCAAGTACAATATAATGATGTAATGATATATTATTGCTATTACGTACTTAAAACTTAACAAATTGTTAATTTAAGATTTGCCTGTTTTATGGAACTGGTTTAGAATATAGGTATTAAGTGGCAATCGTCACTAAGACTATTCTGGTTTTAACTATGTATCGGTACATATAGTATGTCCTAACAAGAAAATACAGGTGTTTTATCTTGGACTCTTTATTCGAAGCTCTTAAAAACTTAGGCCCTGCAAGGCTCGGGGTTATGCTATTATCCTTGATGGGGCTAGTTGTGTTCTTTGTTTTTATTGCTGTACGTTCTGGAACGCCTACAATGACGCTACTTTATGGGGGGCTTTCGCCTGCTGATTCTACGGCAATTGCTGGGCAATTAGATTTAGCAAAAATTCCATTTAATATTGTGCAAGACGGTAAAGAAGTAATGGTGTCACAAAGATACGTAGGTAAGGCACGTATGTTGTTAGCACAAGAAGGACTACCAAGTAACGGTAATATTGGATATGAAGTTTTTGATCAAAAACAACGTTTTGGTACTACCAGTTTCGTTCAAAATATTAATAAATTACGTGCTTTGGAAGGTGAGTTATCACGCACAATTAGAACTATTGATGCAATAAAAACGGCAAGAGTACACCTTGTTTTACCTAAACGCGAGTTGTTTAGCCGAGAAAGTCGCCCTGCATCTGCGAGTGTCTTTATAAATTTAAGGAAGAGCAATCAAGTAAGAGATGAGCAATCTTTAGCTATTCAACATTTAGTGGCCTCAGCTGTTCCAGGATTAAAAGCAGAAAATGTGGCGATAATTGATGGGAGTGGAAATTTATTGGCTAAAGGTAGTGGCTCGAAAACAAGTTTAGCTCTTGGAGGCAATGCTGATGGCATGCGCTTAGAATATGAGGAACGCCTTAAAAGTAACATTGAAGAAATGGTAAGTAGCATAGTTGGCTATGGAAAAGTTCGTGTCAATGCTACGGCAGATTTGGATTTTGATGTTATTACTAGTAATTCAGAAATATATGATCCTGACGGGCAAGTAGTACGTTCAACACAAAGTACTACTGAAGATGAATTAGATAACAGTGGTGCTCAGGCAAAAACAGTTACAGTGCAGAATAATCTACCAGGTTTACCGGCAGGCGGGGGTGGCGGTGCATCTGCTGGCATTAGTAATAGTCGTTCTGAAGATATTGTTAACTATGAAATAAGTAAAACTATTGAGAATGTTGTTAAAGAAAGTGGTGAAATTCGTAAAATATCTATTGCTGTTCTGGTGGATGGATATTATGAAGATGCTCCTGTCGCAGAAGAGGTCGAGGATACTGAAGTTGTAGAAGATGTAAAACCAAAACAAATATATATTCAACGAACACAGGAAGAACTTGATAAAATTAAATCTTTAGTTAAATCGTCCATTGGTTTTAATGAGGCTAGAGGTGATACTATTGAAGTAATTAATATGCAATTTGCGAGTGTTGAAGGCTTTGAAGAGGTTGAAGAGGAGCTTATATTGGGGTTGCTTGAACGCAGTGAATTTGTAGAATTTACTAAGACATTAATGCTGAGTGTGGTTGCTTTATTAATTGTTTTACTTGTGTTGCGTCCTTTGGTTAATCATATTGCTACAGCATCAAAATCTATTAGTGACCAAAGAGCTGCGGAAGCAGAAGAGGGTGGTGCGATGTTAGCGTCACAAGTTGAATCACAGGTAAGGCTATCACCACCTAATAGTTTATTAGAAGATGGCGATAGCAATGCACCAGATACGGCACTAGATGTGCAAAATGTTGAAGGTAAGGTTAAAGCCTCATCTTTGAAAGCTGTCAGTGATCTTGTTGAGGGGCACCCTGGTGAAACTGTAGCCGTAATTCGTAGTTGGATGACACAGGAAAGTTAGGAGTAAGAGCTACAAATGCGAGTTCGTGAGGATTATAGAACATTAAGTGGAGCAGAAAAAGCTGCTGTATTTCTTTTGGCCTTAGGTGAAGAGCAGACGGCTCGTGTTTTTGAACACATGGATGATGATGAAATTCTAGAAATTTCTCAAACTATGTCTTCTTTGGGTAAAGTAGGTGCAACTGTTGTGGAGCATTTGCTAGGAGAGTTTTCTGAAAATATCTCTTCAACTAACACTTTGGTAGGCTCATTAGACAGTACTGAACGTTTACTTGAACGTGTTTTAGGACAAGATAGAGTAAGCAGTATTATGGAGGAAATTAGAGGCCCCGCAGGACGAACAATGTGGGAAAAGCTCGGTAATGTTAATGAAGAAATATTAGCTAATTTTTTGCAAAAAGAATATCCACAAACAGTGGCTGTTGTGATGTCAAAAATTAATGCAGAGCATGCAGCTAGGGTTCTATCTATTCTTCCTGAAGGTTTTGCGATGGAAGTGGTTATGCGTATGTTGCGTATGGAAACAGTACAAAAAGAAATATTGGAAGATGTAGAAAAAATTCTTCGTACTGAATTTATGTCTAACCTTGCACGTACAAATCGCAGAGATTCTCATGAACTAATGGCAGATATATTTAACAACTTTGAAAGATCTGCTGAAGCTAAGTTTATGGAATCGTTAGAAGAGCGTAGTCAAGATTCTGCTGAACGCATTCGTAGTTTAATGTTTACATTTGAAGACTTACAGAACCTTGATCCTAGTGGTATCCAGACACTTATTCGTTCTGCTGATAAGACGAAGTTGCCTGTAGCGCTGAAGGGAGCAAAAGAAGAAATGCAAGATTTATTCTTCTCAAATATGTCTGAACGTGCAGCTAAAATTATGAAAGAAGATATAGCAGCAATGGGGCCAGTACGTTTAAAGGATGTTGAGGAATCTCAATCGTCATTAGTAACAACAGCCAAAGCTTTAGCTGATCGTGGTGACATTACTATTGCCAGTGGCGATGCTGAAGATGAATTGATTTATTAGGATTGAATGTAAATGACTATAGATAAACAAAAATTTATGTTTGATAGGAACAGCTTTGAAGACCCGAATAAAAAAGAGCCAGAAACTCCACCTGAATTAACCTTTACTGAAACGGAAGTAGAAGAAATAAAGAAAACAAGTTTTGCTAGTGGTAAAGCTTCAGGAGTTGAAGAGTCGAGTAAATCTCAAGAGGATTCTTTGATTAAACTTATGGAGCATATGAAGAATCTTATAGGTGATATGATTGCGGAAGCAGATAAGAGGGAAGAAGAAAAAAATAATGCTATTATTCATGTTTCTTTAAAAATGGTACAGAAGCTTTTTCCTAACTTGTTAGGCGAGGTTGCATTAGAGGAAGTAAACCATATGGTGGTTGAAGCATTATCGTTACGTCAGGAAGAGCCTCGAGTCGTAATTACAGTGCATGATAGTATGCTTGACAGCTTAAAAGAGCGTATTGATGCTATATCTGAGAAATCTGGTTTTCAAGGTAAAATTATTTTGATGGCTGGTGATGTATCGCAATCAGATTGTCGAGTTGAATGGGCTGATGGCGGAGCAGAGCGTAGTTTTGAAAAAACGTTCATGGCAATAGAGAATGCTCTTTCTAAGCAGTTGTCTCATAAACTACAAGAACCAGAAACTTAAAATTTATTTTTTGTTTCATTTGTCTATTTAATCATAAATGTGCTATATAAGTCTGAGATACAATATATATGAGGTACTTTATGGTTCGCCGAACGGTTACGCTTGATGATAAATATACGGAAAAATCTGGACGTATTTACTTAAATGGTTTGCAGGCACTTGTGCGTGTACCTATGATTCAACAGCAGTTGGATAAAGAAGCAGGGCTAAATACAGGGGCATTTATTTCAGGCTATCGTGGTTCACCAATTGGTGCATTGGATATAGCATTCTCGCAAGCAAAGAAATTTTGGGATAGGCACAACTTGGTTTTTCACCCAGGTGTAAATGAAGATTTAGGTGCAACGGCAGTATGGGGAAGCCAACAATTGCATTTAAATAAGCAAAAACAATTTGATGGTGTTACTGGTATATGGTACGGAAAAGGGCCAGGAGTTGACCGATCTTTAGATGTTTTAAAACATGCAAATGCTGCAGGTACAGCTCCTAATGGTGGAGTACTAGCTTTGGCAGGTGATGATCATGCTTGTAAATCTTCAACATTTCCACATCAGTCGGAGCAAGCTTTTGTACATGCTATGATTCCAGTGATTAACCCTGCTGGCATTGCTGATGCTATGGATCTTAGTTTGCATGCGATTGCTATGTCTAGATTTTCTGGTTGCTGGGTTGCGATGAAAGTAATTTCTGATATGGCAGATAGCTCCGCCTCTGTATTTACAGATCCTTTCAGTATGGAATTTAAAACACCTACAGAGTTTGAAATGCCAGAAGGAGGTCTTAATATTCGTTGGTATGATGCCCCTGTAGATCAAGAAAAGCGATTGTTAGATTATAAACTTCCAGCAGCTGTTGAATATACAAGAGCAAACAAGCTTGATTATACAGTCTTTGCTCCTAAAAAGAAGATGCGTTTGGGTATAGTTGCTACTGGTAAGGCATATATGGATACTTTGCAAGCCTTTGAAGAAATGGGATTGAGCCATGAAGACGCTGAAAATATGGGCATTGGTTTGTATAAAGTATCTGTTGTTTGGCCTTTGGAGCAAACAGGAATTCAAGAGTTTGCCCATGGTGCAGAAGAAATATTAGTTATAGAAGAAAAACGTGCATTAATTGAGAATCAGTTAAAAGAAGCTCTATATCATATGCCAGCAGATAAACGCCCACATATTTCTGGTAAGATTGATAGCAATGGTGCTTTATTATTGCCAGAAAACTATGAATTATCCCCAATAGAGATTTTAAAAGTTATAGTAGCTCGAATAAATCAATGGGGAAAAACTAATAATTTTCAAGAAATACTAGAGCGTTTAGATGCAGATTATGCTCGTAAGTTTGATATGGCAAAGGTTCAACGTATTCCTCATTATTGCTCTGGTTGTCCGCATAATACATCCACTAAAGTACCAGAAGGTAGCAGGGCTTTGGCTGGAATTGGTTGCCATTACATGACAATGTGGATGGATCGTAGTACTGAAATGTTTACTCAAATGGGCGGAGAAGGCGTGCCTTGGATTGGGCTTTCACCATTTACTAAAGAAGAACATGTTTTCTCTAATCTTGGTGATGGAACTTATTTCCATTCTGGTAGTTTGGCAATTAGGGCAGCAATAGCTGCGAATGTAAATATCACTTATAAAATTCTCTATAATGATGCGGTAGCAATGACTGGAGGGCAGCCTGTAGATGGAACGCTTACTGTTTCTCAAATTGCTCATCAAGTGGCGGCTGAAGGTGTGAAAAATATTGTAGTGGTTTCTGATGCTCCAGATAAATACGGCTATAATGATAACTTTCCAACATTTACCGAAATTGAACACCGTGATGATTTAGATCATGTTCAAAAACAATTGCGAGAAATAAAAGGTGTATCCGTACTTATTTATGATCAGACTTGTGCAGCAGAAAAACGTCGTCGTCGTAAACGTGGTTTAATGGAAGACCCTGCAAAACGTGTATTGATTAATGAAAAAGTTTGTGAAGGTTGCGGTGATTGTAGCGTACAATCAAATTGCTTATCTATAGCACCTTTAGAGACTGAATTTGGTCGCAAACGTCAAATAGATCAATCATCATGTAACAAAGATTTCTCTTGTGTTAAAGGCTTTTGCCCTAGTTTTGTTACTGTATATGGTGGCGAACTTAAAAAACCTAAAACAGATATCAATCTTACTCAAGATGATAATGGTAACTTAGTTATGGACGGGCCATTCGCTGATTTACCTAACCCTGATATTGTTGATTTAGAAGAGCCAGTAGCAATATTGGTCACAGGTATTGGCGGGACAGGGATTGTTACAGTTGGTGCTATATTGGCAATGGCTGCACATTTGGAAGACAAAGGTGCAACTACGATGGATCAAACAGGTCTAGCACAAAAAGGTGGTGCGGTAACTAGTCATATACGTATTGCAAAGCGCCCAGAAGATATTAATACTGTACGGATTAATGAGGGTAGTGCTGATACTGTTATTGGCTGTGACTTACTCGTAACTGCTAATGGTGATGCTTTATCACGCATGCACTCTAGCAAAACTAAAGTAATTTTAAACACTTACAAAGCACCAACAGGTGATTTTTCCAGAGACACTGAATGGAGCATTCCAGTGTCAGACATGATTAAACGTGTAAGTGATGTTTGTGGAGAAGATAATATTAAATCTTTGGATTCTACTAATTTAGCCACTAAATTGATGGGGGATTCAATTGCAACCAATATGTTTATGTTGGGATATGCTTGGCAAAATGGTTTTATTCCAGTATCTCAAGGTGCAATTATGCAGGCTTTAGAGCTGAACAATGTTGCAGTTGATATGAACAAGAAATCATTCCTTTGGGGGCGTTTGGCGGCTCATGATTTAGATAAAGCCTTTAGCTATATAAAATCACCACTTAACCAAGATGACAAAGTGAAAGAAAAATTTACTCATTTGACCAAGTCAAAAACTTTGGAGGAGGTTATTCAGCGTAGAGTAGGCGAATTAAAGAAATATCAAAATGCTAGTTACGCTAGCCGTTATCAAGTGTTTGTAGAGCGTGTACGTGAAGTAGAACACGCACTAAAACCAGATGCTGAATATGCTTTAACTGATGCCGTTGCACACTATGCTTATAAACTGATGGCATATAAAGATGAATATGAAGTAGCTCGCCTTTATAGCGATGGTAGCTTTATTGAAAAAGTGAAGCAATTATATGAGGGTAACTATAAACTGAAATTTAATTTAGCACCACCAATTTGGGCAAGGCGAGATAGTGAAACTGGACACTTACGTAAGTCTGAATTTGGTGGTTGGGTGTTGCCAGCATTTAAGCTTTTAGCAAAAATGAAGTCTCTGCGTGGTACAGCTTTCGATATCTTTGGTTACACTAAAGAACGTAAGATAGAACGTAGATTAGCAACGGATTATCGTGAAATGATTATGGGGTTGTTGAATAATATAACGGCCGATAATTATTCAGTGGCTATTGAAATTGCCAAGACTCCAGAAAAAATACGTGGTTTTGGTCATGTAAAAGAGGCTAGTGTTGAAAAGGTGCTGTTGGTTCAAAAAGAGCTTTTGGAACAATTTGAAAACCCTGCGATAGACTTAGAGACTACTGAAAAAGATATTGATGAAGCGGCTTAATTCACAATGCAACTGTCTACGCATGCCAGTTTGATTGTTCCATTTCGGTTTATTGATGAAGATAAACGTGACGAGCTAAAAAGCCTTTTAGAAGAGCAGAAGAAAATTTTGTAATTACCGACTATGGTATGTTTTTTCTATATCCTTTTATTGTGTTATAAACACTAATTTTCTCTACTTTATCGGCCATTTTTGTTTTTTCTGATGCTGTTGCATTTCTACTAACGCATTTATAAAATTCATCTCTGGTTACTGGAGATTCATTTGCTATTTCTTCTGCTATTTCTAGTGGTGATTTGCCATTTTTATTTTTTGCATTAACAACTTCCTCTAGTTCCCCACGTTCCTGTGCAGCATATAAAATGCTACTAACAGTATCTGGTCTGCTTTTTAGCACGGCTAGATGTAGAGCATTATTTTTATCATTAAAAGTTCTGGTTAATGAGCCTTGGTCACTGATTACAGGGTTTAAACCTATTTTAATCATTGAGTGTAGAGCTTTTGTTTGCATTATTTCTACTATATCTTCCATAATTATATTTACCTCTATTACCTTAAGTTTATATAAATTTAACATAAAGACAAAAGAATGTCAAGTCATTTATTTCTATATTTATACAATCAAAAGACTATGAGATTTAAGCTATATTCTTCTTGCAATAAGTCTGTTATACGATATTATATTATTATAATTTTACAGTTAATTTTTACCAAACAAAAAAGGAGAACTATCCTATGGGTATAAGCAATCTAAAAACAAACAATGATGGAGAGAAAAATAAAGCATTAGATGCAGCACTTGATCATATTGAAAAAGCGTTTGGTAAGGGTTCTATAATGAAACTTGGCGGAGACCAAGTAATGCCTAATATTGAAGCTGTATCTACAGGTTCTTTGGGTTTAGATATTGCTTTGGGAATAGGTGGCTTGCCACGTGGACGTATTACTGAAATTTATGGGCCTGAAAGCTCAGGTAAGACTACACTTGCCCTACATGTTGTAGCAGAAGCTCAAAAAGCAGGTGGTACATGTGCAGTTGTTGATGCTGAACATGCACTTGACCCTGCATATGCAGCTAAGCTAGGTTGTGATGTTGAAAATTTATTGATTTCTCAACCTGATACAGGTGAGCAGGCTTTAGAAATTGCTGATACTTTAGTTCGCTCTGGTGCATTAGATGTACTGGTGGTGGATTCTGTAGCGGCATTAGTACCAAAGGCAGAATTAGACGGTGAAATGGGTGATACTCATGTTGGTTTGCAAGCTCGTTTAATGAGCCAAGCACTACGTAAGATAACAGGTTCAATTTCTAAATCTAAAACAATTGTAATCTTCATCAACCAAATTCGTATGAAAATTGGTGTGATGTTTGGTAGTCCAGAAACAACAGCGGGTGGTAATGCTTTAAAGTTTTACTCATCTGTTCGTTTGGATATTCGCCGTGGTAAAGCAATCATGGAAAAAGAAGAAGCTGTCGGCTCTTTGACAACAGTTAAAGTTGTTAAAAATAAGGTGTCTCCTCCTTTCCGTAAAATCACATTTGACATCGTATTTGGTAAAGGTATCTCTAAAGAAGGAGAAATTTTAGATTTGGGTGTTGATAGTAATATCGTGGAAAAATCAGGTTCTTGGTTTGCCTATAAAGGTGAAAAAATCGGGCAGGGACGTGAGAAATCAAAGCAATTCTTAAAAGATAACCCTGCTATATCTCTGGAAATTGAAAACTTAATCCGTGCAAATAAAGGATTAGTTGTTGATGCAATGTTGATGTCAAGCTCAGAAGAAGAATCTGATACTGTAGCAAACAAAGATGAAGAAATAAAAGAAACTGCTTAGATTATTATAGTCATCTAAACTTTGGTTTAGCAGGTTTCGTTTTAGGTCTTTGTGTATTTGCTGGAGCTTTGCTATGATTTTCTAGTAGCTTAGCAATATCATGTTGTTCGCACTCATTTGCAGTGTCTAGTGCATTTTTACCTGCATTATCTAAGGCATTAATATCTGCACCTTTATCTAATAGTGCTTGTGTACGTTCAATATTGCCCATAGCAATTACTTTGTGCAGGGCTGTAGCGCTACTTTCATCTGGTAAATCGACACTAACTTTTTTATGGTTAAGTAATAAATAGAAAATATCATCACTAGCATGCCATGCAGATTCCGATAGTGGTGTTGCTCCATAATTACCACCCATTGTCGCATAGTCTTGATAATTTACATCAGCACCATTTGACAACGCCTTGATTACACTATCTAAATCTTGCTCCACCACTGCCTTTATTAGAGCTTCATTTGCATTTAAGTAAGTCATATATATCTCCTTCAAGCGATTAGAATATAGCTTTAGTATATGTTAATTGAGGCTGTTTGTCAAGGAGTAATAGTTTTCTTGGATTTACGCTCAGGTCGATTATTAAAATGTTCAAGATGAAGTGGAGTAAATTCTAGAAGAGGGGCTTCAAACTTAGCTAATACACCGGCACTATAAAGACAATATGCACCCATAGTGATAAGTGCTGGAGCTTCAAACTTGGTTAATGCATTAGCGTCCCAGAGGCAGCTGTTGCCTATAGTCATAAGTGCTGGAGCTTCAAACTGTTTCAATGCAAAGATAAAAGAAAGACAGTGGTTATCCATTGCAGTAAGTGTAGGGGCTTTAAACTGTATCAACGCATCAGCGTTATAAAGACAGTACTCACTCATCTTAGTAAGTGCTGGTGCTTCAAACTTAGTTAATCGATTGGCATTAAAAAGACAGCGATCACTCATAGTAGTTAAGTCTGGAAGATAGATAGTTTTTATCTGCGATTGCTCAGCTCCAATTAAAACATCACCATTTAATGTTAGGTTTCCATTTTGAATACTCAGTTTAGGGTTGCCACCATAATAGCGGTTAAAATCGTCAGCAAAGCTGTCTCTTGAATCAAGGTCTATCTTTTTAAGGGTTTTACTTTTGTTATCAAATAAAAATTCATCAAATAATGCATCTCCTGCAGATCTATCAACTGTGCGTATCTCTCCATCTTTCGCCCAAGACTGGTCACCATAATAGACATTGTTGCTTTCTTTATGGTATTTAAAGATCTGATTTCCAACTACAGCAAAGTTTTCGGGTAAT
>JAJFGX010000088.1 GCA_021775895.1 Alphaproteobacteria bacterium
CTTCTTCTTTAATCAGAAGACGAGACTTCAAATAAGCCAGCCATGCCGCCATGACCAAATAATCTGCGGCTAGTTCTAAACGCAAACCATGAGCTTTATCTATGAAGTCCAAATACTGATTTGCCAGCTCCAAAATAGAAATTTGAGTAATATCTAATTTCTGATCTTGAGCTAGTGATAACAACATATCAATTGGCCCATCAAACCCATCTAACTGCAATACAAGCTGCTCACCTGTCCGCCTAGGAGATACAGGGTTATCTTCAAATTCATCAATAGTTTTTTGTATATCTGTTGTCATTTTATTTTAACTTATCTTAGCTTTGTCTAATGCTTGCTCTAATAGAACTTTATCATCTTTTAGGTTTATACGCATTTCCTCTGCCCGCACAATTCGTTTTAAAGCATTTTCTGATATATCTGGCAAAACCTTCAAAACTTCCTGCATTTCTGAGAAAACACCGCTACAATGTAGCGTCAAATCCATACCTGAATTAAGCGTAGCTAAAGCCCTATCTGCTAGACTACCTTTAAGAGCTTCCATGCCTATATCATCAGCGATTAGAACTCCATCAAAACCAATTTGATTGCGAATAACATCAGATACAATTTTTTTGGACAAAGTAGCTGGATTTTCACTATCAATATTATCATAGATAATATGAGCCCCCATAGCCCAAAGAGAATCAGCAATATCTAAAGATGATAGCTCTTTAAATGGCATGTAATCGCAAGCTTCCAACTCTGATTGCAAGGCCAAAACATGTGGCAAATCTTTATGGCTGTCAACAGTGCCTCTGCCATGCCCGGGGATATGCTTCATTATTGGCGTTACTCCTACCGCTAGTAAACCACGGCAAACCTCAAGAGCAAGCTCTGTCACTTGTTCTGCAGTACTTCCATAAACACGGCTGTTTGCTAGAAATTCATGACAATCAGCAGATGGAACGTCCATAACTGGAGCACAATTAACCGTCACACCGATTTCGGCTAATTCAGCTCCCATTAACACAGAATTCCAATAGGTCATTTCTTTTGCTTTTATTCGGTCACTTTCTGCCAATTTTGCAAATTCTATTGGAGCTGGAAATTCAGTCCATTCTGGAGACTTCAATCGTGATACAGTACCGCCTTCCTGATCAATTAAAATAGGAGCATTATTCCAACCAATAATATCTTTAAATTCAGATACTAATTCAGATACTTGTGCCTTAGACACACAATTTCTTTTAAATAAAATTAAACCAGTAGGTTTATATTCTGCAAATAAACTACGCTCTTCTACAGTTAAAGAAGTACCTGCACAACCAAGCACAATAGACTTCATCATATTCACAGGAAATAAGCTATTTGGTAACAAGGCAACTGCCCCCTTTAACTTTTAGCTTATCGCAAAATGATGCGGCATCTGATTTTTCTTTGAAATTTCCAAGCCTTAAACGGTAAAACACCCCTTTATTCCCAAGGTCAATATGATGAATATCATGGACATAGCCAGCTAAGATATTTGGATATTTACGGCTCTCTGTTTTCCAAGCCTTTTTTGCTAAATCCTTACTACTAAAAGCCCCAAGCTGTATAGCCCAACCTGTTTTATCCGCAGTTTTTGTTATAGTTTTCACTGGTGCAACCACAACATTTTTCTTCGCGACTGCTTTAGTCTCCACCACTTTATTTGGTTGTTTCAACCTTTTCTTTAGTGATGAAGTTGGAACAGTTTCCTCGCCCGCAATTAGTGATTCAACCATCTCCCCTGTTTGCTTAAGTTTTAAGTCTAAATTTAATTCATGTTTAGAATTAGCCTTCATCATTGGTTTAAAGTCTGGTTTACGAACAGGACTATTCTTAAATATTTTTGCCCTATCAATCGGCTCTTCTTCCACGACTATTAATTGTTCAACTTCTGTCTTTTTAGGGTTAGTTTCTAAAGGTTCAAAAACCGCTTTATCCTGATATTCTATTTCCATTCCACCCACATCGGTTGGAATATGCCTATATGCCGTAGGATCAGCCTGAATAACTGCAACTACGACATCTTCCCCTGCCTTTGGGTAGCTATACCAAACAACGCCTATTAACCCCAAGAATAATAGCAACGGGATAATAAATCCTGGTAAACCATTTTGTCCAAAAAAATATGAAAAAATACTAGCTTTCTCATAACGTGGTTTTGGTGTTGCACTAAAAATGCTTTGTTCTTCATACCCTCTTGTACTATGTTCGTATCTATTATTCATGCGTGCATCTCCTCAACTGGTTTAACTCCCATTACTTCTAAGCCTGAAGAAATGACTAAAGCCACAGAGCGTACTAATGCTAATCTAGCCATACTCAATGGAATATTATCTTCAATTAAAAAACGTAAGCTTGCATCACCACGGCCTTTTGTCCAGAAAGAGTGGAATGCTGCGGCGACTTCTTGTAAATAAAAAACCACTCGATGAGCCTCATGAGCCTCTGCCGCAGAACGAACAAGTCTTGGCCAGCCTGCAAGTAACCTAATGATTTCTAAATCGTCTATACTATCTAAACTAGACATATCAACATCAGCTAAAACAGCATTTGAAATATCCATGTCTGGCCACATCTCTTCTGCATTACGAAAGACAGAGCAACAACGAGCATGTGCGTACTGTACGTAAAAAACAGGGTTATCTTTTGATTTTTCAACCACTTTATTAAAATCAAACTCTAATTCAGAATCTGGAGTTCTGGTCATCATAAAGAAACGTATGGCATCAGCCCCAACCTCTGCAACCATTTCACGCAAGGTAATTATATTGCCAGAACGTTTAGAAAATTTAACTGCTTCCCCATCTTTATAAACCTTAACAATTGCATTATAAACCACATCAAGTTTTGCTTTGCCTTTTCCAAACACGGCAATTGTTGGATCAATACGCTCTGCATATCCGCTATGATCTTTACCAAGCACATCAATCATCCATTCAAAGCCACGACTAATTTTATCATAGTGATAGGCAATGTCAGGCATAATATAAGCCCATGTACCGTCACGCTTTTTTAATGGGCGGTCTGTTTGATCACCAAACTTTGTCGAGCGGAACAATGTCAATGGTACTGGTGTCCAATCCTCCATCTCTTTACCTTTTGGAGGAGGTAGAGTGCCAGTGTAAATTAAATCTAAATCTTCCAACACTTTAAACGCCTTTTCTAAAGTGCCATTTTCGACAATATCTCGCTCATTAGTAAACACATCATGCTGAATACCAATTAAATCCAAATCTTCCTGTATCATGTCCATCATATACTTAACTGAAAAATCACGCAAAGGTGCAAGCCACTCAGTCTCTGATTTTGCTTGCCACTTATCACCATCACGCTCTACAAGAGCTAATGCTACGTCCTTTAAATATTCACCAGGGTAAAGACCATCTGGAATTTCACCTATATCTACGCCCAAAGCTTCTAAATAACGCAAATGCACAGTACGTGCCAACACATCAACCTGAGTTCCTGCATCATTAAAGTAATATTCACGAGTTACATCAAAACCAGCTTTTGTTAGAAGGTTAGCCAAAGTATCACCAAGAATTGCTCCCCTAGTATGCCCTACATGCATTGGCCCTGTTGGGTTTGCTGAAACATATTCAATGTTAACTATTTTCTTTTCTCCAGAAACACTATCACCATAAGCAGTACCATAGCTTATAATTTGCTTTATAATTTTATGCCACTTACCTGAAACTAAACGAAAATTAACAAACCCCGGCCCTGCAACTTCTGCTTTTTCAACATCTGTATGCTTTTGCAGAATTTCTGCAATTTCCTCTCCAAGCTCTCTAGGATTTCTACCAACTTGTTTATTTAATACAAGAGCCGCATTTGTCGCCATATCACCATGTGATAAATCACGAGGAGGCTCTACAACTACTTTTGAAAAATCAATTCCATCAGCCCAATCTTGAGCTTGCAACTCTGTTTTCAAATAGTCTTGAAATAATAAGAATATATTTTGTTGTTCCATTTCTTCTGTCTTTTCTCTATTTTTTACTTTTCTATAGTTGTGCGTATGGGTCAAATAACTCACGATGCGTTAAAATAGCATAGCGATCTGTCATATTTGCGATATAGTCTGCGACCACTCTGGCTCGCCAATCTTTTTCTGTCATATTGTCAGGTACACTCTTTAAATAGCCCCTCCATTCAAAAGGCAACGCCCTATCGCATTCTAAAAAGGCGTTAAACAAGCCTTCTATAACTTTATGGACTTTGAACCTTTGCCTAGAAACATGTTTATGCAGATAAAAACGATCCCATAAAAAACTACGTAACATTTTATCTATTGACTGCATATCATCTGAAAAACCAACTACAGCATTATCAGCATGCCGAATATCATCTGAACATGATGGATTTAATTTAAGTAATCGTTCTTGTGTTGTATTACGAACATCTGCAACCATAGCCCCCATCAACTGGCGTACAACTTGAGCATTAATACGCCCTTGAACTGCATCTGGATACTCCGCTTTGGTTTGTTCAATTATTTCATTCAGCAACGGAATATGCTTCAAATCATCTAGCGTAAAATATCCAGCCGCAAGCCCATCATCTAAATCATGGTTATTGTAAGCAATATCATCAGATATACCTGCAATTTGCGCCTCAATAGATGCATAGGTGTGTAGCATCAAATCAGTTTTATCTTTCAACCAATTCAATGTAACTTCTAATTTTTTATTTTCGCCTTTTTTTTGTACAGGTCCATTATGCTTGACTAGCCCTTCAAGGCTTTCCCATGTCAAATTAATACCATCAAAACTAGGGTAACGACTTTCAAGCAAAGTCACTACACGCAAGGTTTGATCATTATGGTCAAAACCCCCATACTGTTTCATACACTCCTGCAAAACCTCTTCACCAACATGAGCAAATGGTGTATGCCCAAGATCATGAGCTAAAGCACAAACCTCTGCCAAATCTTCATCTGCATATAAAGAACGAGACAATGAACGTGCAACTTGAGCAACTTCAAGACTATGCGAAAGTCGAGTGCGATAATGATCTCCCTCATTATAAACAAACACTTGAGTCTTATGCTTTAAACGACGGAAAGCTCTAGAATGCAGCACCCTATCACGATCACGTTGAAAATCACTACGTGTCTCACTAGCTGGCTCTTCATAAAGTCTACCCTTACTTTCAGAAGGACGGCTAGCATATGATGCTCTGCCATCTTCTTGTAAAAATGAATTGCTAGCATCTTCCAAACCATTAATGTGCTTTACGGTAATGACCATAATGTACTTCTTTCTTTCTTTTTGCTATATTGATACATATAATGACGAAAAAATCATAAAGAAGCAAGTATATAGAGAGGTTTTTTATTATGGCTACAAAACTATTCCTTATTTCAGAAAGTGCAGCAAAACAAATAAAACATCTACTTGAAAAAAACAACCAACCTGACAACACTCGTATGCGGGTTACTGTAGACGGTGGTGGCTGCTCTGGTTTTCAATATAGCTTTAATTTTGATAATAAACTAAACCCTGATGATGTTGTATTTAACAAAAATGACATTGAAGTTGTTACTGATACAATATCTTTGGGATTCTTAGATAATGCAGAACTTACCTATATTAATGAGCTAGGCGCTTCTGCTTTCAAAATCATCAATCCAAATGCGATTGCCTCTTGTGGCTGTGGAAATTCATTTTCCGTTGACTTAGAGCCATAAAACCACCAGCTAACCAGTTGACTTTTCTTGTTTTTATATTTTGTTAACGTTTTTATGCTTTAATAATAGATATACAAAAACATTTAGAGGCATTAATGAGCAAAGAATCAACCAATATTAAAGATAGCAAAAAACCTAAACAAAAAGGTTTTTTTCAAGCTGTTACTAATAAGTTGAAGTACCAAAGATTAGGTGACTTATTACTATCTACTGGCTTAATATCAGAAGATAGCTTAAATAAAGCCCTTGAAGAACAAAACAAAACCAAAGAACAAATTGGTAAGATACTTATCCGACAAGGAGCTATTTCTCCTGTCCTATTGTATCGTAAACTAGCTGAACAATGGTGTGTCAAAGCAAGCACAATAGGTCTGACACTAATGGTTAGCTCAGTATCATTGCCAAACTCTGCTAAGGCAAATTCTACCAGCCAGCAATTTACATTAGCATCAATTGTAACTAGTACTCCAACAGCGGCACCAAAGCAAATACACTACCCCGCCCTTTTTGGTAGCTCTGAAATGCGTTCAGATGATACAACCGCCTTCACAAAATGGGTAAGCATGCTGGATAGATTTGAAACTCAATTAACTTCTTATTCAACTACAGCACCACGTTTGCAAATGTGGAAAGCTGAACTAGTAAAGTTGCAATACAAATCAACTATAGAAAAAATTACAGCTGTAAACAGCTACGTAAATAAAATTAAATACGTTACAGACAAAAAAAACTGGAATAAAAATGACTACTGGTCAACTCCGATAGAGTTTTTAAGCCGTGGTGGTGATTGTGAAGATTTTGCCATCGCTAAATATGCTTCATTAAGAGCATTAGGAATTCCTTCAGAAAGACTACGCCTTGCGATTGTGCAAGATAAAATAAAAAATATCCCTCATGCAATTCTAATAGTTTATGCTGAAAATGGAAGCACCTATGTATTAGACAACCAAGAAAAAGAAACCAAAACACTAGAGTCAGTATCAAGATACAAGCCTATTTTTTCTATCAATAATAAAAGTTGGTGGTTACACAAAGCCTAAATAAATACAGGACAAAATATGAATAATAATGACGGCGGTAACGGCGACGGCAATGACGACTCTCTTAATAATGCTGAAGTAGACGAAACCTTAATAGAGCACGTTCTAAATCAAGATGACACAGCAGGCTTTATAATGCGTATCGACATTAATATCGACAATGTAAGCTATTGGGCATATATGATGGTGCCAGCAGATAAATATGATGCTTTTATAGAGGCTCAGGCAAGTAGCTTTTGCAACATTAAAGAATATGGCACTATAATCGACTGTGGAGAAGGCTCAAACCCTCCTCCACAAATATTAGAAAGAATGAAACAAGAATACGGGGTTATACCAGACCTTAGAAACAAACTAAGCGACATGACCAACGCACTTGAAGATAGATTCCAGCAAACAGCGCAAGAAGATAAATAAATTAAGCTATATTAACCCCAAATAGCTCTAACACGTTTATCACGCCCACAACGACTACGATAATATTTATAACGTAATGGGTTTATTTTGTAATAGCCTTGGTGGTATTTCTCTGCTAAATAAAAGTCTGTTTCTTTGGCAATCACTGTTTCTATGTCAGCATCTAAAATTTTAGCTATTTCTGCTTTTGATTTTTCAATTTCTGCTTTCTGCTCATCATCTTTATAAAATACTGCAGAGCGATATTGATATCCACGGTCACAAAACTGCCCACCGGCATCTAAAGGGTCAACATGTCGCCAAAAATACGCCAGCAAATCTCCATATTTTATTCTTTGAGGGTCATAAGTAACTTCTACAGCCTCAAAATGTTCTGTTTTACCTTTTGATACCTCTTTATAAGTTGCACTATCCGATGTTCCACCAGTATAGCCAGATTGAACTTCTACAACACCATCTAGCTTTTCAAAATCTGATTCAATACACCAAAAGCAGCCACCAGCAAAAACTGCTGTTTCATATTTGCTATCATTCACCATATCCGCCTCAGCTCTTCCTATTCCAAGTATTAAAACCATCACCATTACTAAAAGTTTTTTCATTCTGCTATTTCTCCTTTATTGGAATAAATTTTAGAGCTAGACCATTGTTGCAATATCTAAGACCCGTAGGTTCTGGGCCATCATTGAAGAGATGTCCTTGATGACCACCGCACCTAGCACAATGATATTCAGTTCTTCTTGAAAAAAGGCGGTTATCCTCTTTGGTTTCAACATGTTCTGCAATTACATCATAAAAACTTGGCCAGCCTGTACCACTTTCATATTTTTTCTCTGATAGAAATAATTCTAAATCACAACCAGCACAAACAAAAACTCCTTTGCGTTTTTCTGCATTTAAGGCACTTGAACCTGAACGCTCCGTTCCCTCTTTGCGTAGGATATGGTATTGCTCTTTAGTTAGCCTATCTCTCCACTCATCATTAGTATAATTCACTTTTATAATTCCTCCATGATTTGCTAGCACTGTATTTATCGGTATAAATGCACAGAGTGCCGTCCCTACTCCAAGTAATATAAATTTGCGTCTATCTAACATACTTTATCCTTTACGCCTCCATCTATGAAATTTTTCTAATATATCCAACGCCCATTCTGGTTTATGTGCTTTCTTCCAATTTCCTGCTGCGTATTTAGCAGATTCCGCCCATGTTGGATAAATATGAATAGTGCCGAGTATTTTATTTAGCCCCAAACCATGCTTAATTGCCAAGACAAATTCAGCGATTAAATCACCTGCATGAGCCCCCACTATGGTTACTCCAAGTATTTTGTCTGAATTTGGCGGAGTTATTACCTTTACAAAGCCTTCAGCCGCACTATCAGTAATTGCCCTATCTAAATCATCAAGCCCGTAGGTTGTAACTTCATAAGCAATACCAGAGCTTTTAGCCTCCGCTTCATTTAACCCAACCCGAGCAACCTCAGGGTCAGTAAACGTTGCCCAAGGCACTACACTATAATCAACTTTAAAGCTTTTAAATGGGGAGAGCAGAGCATTAACCGAAGCATACCAAGCCTGATGTGCCGCCATATGAGTAAATTGATAAGGCCCTGTCGCATCACCACATACATATATATTAGGGTAATTTGTCCTCATAAATGGATCGGCATTAATTGTTCTACGCTCTGTTAGCTCTATATTTAAGCTTTCTAAACCAAAGCCTTTTAGTCTAGCTACTCTACCGATAGCAACAAATATAGTATCACATGAAACCTCTATGGTTTTTCCATCTTCTTTTTCACAAACGACTATCTTATCTGCTTTATTTTTGCCTTTTTTAATCTCTACAACTTTATGAGACAGCAAAATATCAACACCATCACTACGCATTTTATTTTGAATATATTCAGATACTTCTGTGTCTTCACGCCCCATGATACGTGAAGCCATTTCTACTTGAGTTACTTTAACATCTAGCCTAGCAAAGCTTTGAGCCATCTCACAACCTATAGGCCCACCACCAAGAATCACTAAATGCTTAGGCTGTTTTTTTAAATCCCATAAAGTATCACTAGTATGGTAATCAACCTTATCTATACCTTTGATAGGAGGAACAAAAGGCTCTGCCCCAGTTCCAAGCACAATATTTTTTGTTGAAACTACTTTATCACCAATTTTTACATGCCATGGATCAATAATTTCTGCATTATCTTGAAAGCATTCAACTCCTAATTTTGTGTATCTCTCCATAGAATCATGAGGCTCTATTGCTTTAACAATAGAATTAACTCGTTTCATAGTATCTTTAAAGTCAAACTGATAGCTGGCATCTTTAAAACCAAAATCTTTACTGTTTTTATTCTCCGCTGCAAATTTAGCAGAGCGAATAATTGCCTTACTAGGTACACAACCAGTATTTAAACAATCCCCGCCCATTTTATGTTTCTCAACTAAGGCTACTTTAGCCTTTAATGCCGACGCTATATAAGATGTAACCAAGCCAGCAGCTCCGCCACCTATAACCACCATATTATAATCATAGGCAGAAGGCTTATTTTTCAAATATGGCTGATAAACACGCTTTGCCCGCAATGCATCTAATACCTTACTTGTGACTATTGGCAAAAGCCCTAGCACAGCAAATGCTGTAATCATGCCTAGCGATAAAATATCCCCAATACTTTCAATCTCGCTAAGCTGAGTTCCTGCATAAACAAAAGCAATAGTCCCCGGTAGCATACCCAATTGACTAACCCAGAAAAACGCCAATACGGGCATTGCAGTTAACCCCATAAGAATGTTGATTAAAAAGAATGGGAATACTGGCACAAGACGCAAGGCAAATAAATAAAACTTCCCTTCTTTTTCAATGCCATCATTTATTTTTTTAATTCTATCTCTGTACTTATTTTCTAATGTATCTCGTAGAACAAAACGAGAAATTAGAAAGGCTAATGTAGCACCAATTGTACTGGCAAAAGAAATTAGAATTACCCCAGTTACAACACCAAATAAAGCACCACCTGCTAAAGTCAATATAGCCGCCCCTGGTAGAGATAAAGCCGTCACACCAATATACAAAGTCATGTATATAGCAAGCGTCATTATTTTATTACTGGCATAAAAATCAGCAAAAGCTTCTTTTTGTAACTTAATATAATCAAGAGTTAGGTACTGCCCTAAATCAAAAAGAAAGAAGCTAGTAACAGCCAGCATAAGCCCAATAATTAATAAAACTTTTTTATTTAACACGATATTTGCCTAATATTTTTATTGTAATAAGATATTCGTCACCATACTAAGAAATGTTACAAAACACACCATAATAACTACGCTTAACCTAAAATATCATTTTAAATGCACTTTTTGTAATAATATTTTAAAAAAGTGCTTGCATTATTAATTATTGTACGTTATATTATAAATACACACCCTCTATTACTACCGTTTGCTCGGAGAAGAAATTCTCTGAGCAACGTTTTTTTTTCTTTTTATACTTCCATTTTCAAACTAGGCATTCAATAATATTAGTCATGAAGAAAATTGATTTTATACAACCTAAATTAAACACAACTATATTAGCTCTAATCGGGCTTGTTATCCTATGCTATTTAGGACAATGGCAACTTGAACGGCTTGCATGGAAGACAGAGCTATTAAACAAAATTGCCGCACAAACAGCTAAACCTACAGCTCCGCTACCAAATAAAGTAACAAATACCAGCACTAGTGATTGGGAATATAGAGACGTTACTGTTGCGGGTGAATTTCTACATGAGAAAGAATTCTACATGCAACCTCGTAGCTTAAATAATACTCTTGGAGGACATATTGTTACTCCATTCCGTAGGGCATCTGGCGATATAGTTTTAATAAATAGAGGCTGGGTTGCAAAAGGCAAAACAGAAGATATTGCAAGACCAATGGGAATCATACAAATTTCTGCTCATGTAAAAAAAATGCCAAAGAAAAGTTTCTTCATGCCTGAAAATAGCCCGATGAAAAATGAATGGTATTGGACAGAAAAAGCAAAAATTGAAAAACACCTTGATAAAAAAATCATGCCATTAATACTCTACCAAAATGCAAATGAAGATAAGAACTATCGACCGCAGGCAGGGCAAATAAGGCTGGACTATCCAAACAACCACTTAGGATACGCTCTGTTCTGGTTTAGCCTTGGCTTAGCTTTAATTGCTATGTATGTAATCTCACATATATCTACAATAAAGAAGAAAGAAACTCTAGCATGACTACGAAAGCTTACCAAAAATTAGAAGCATCATTTTCAGAGATTATTGATTTAGATAGAGTCATTGAATTACTTAACTGGGATCAATCCGTTAAAATGCCTGCATCTGGTGCGACAGCTCGGGCAAAGCAACGTAGCACTATGGTTAAAATCAAACATCAAAAATTAACTGCGGAAGATATACCCGATTTATTAAATGAAGCAGAGCTACACAAAGAAAATCTAAGCGATTGGGAGCAAGCAAACCTGCATGAAATGAGGCGATATTATAATGAAGCCTCCGCACTACCCAGCGATTTATTGCAGGCTCTGACCTATAAAGCTGCTGAATGTCATACTATTTGGGAGACGGCTCGCATAGATGATGACTTTCAAGCAATTGCACCCACTTTTGAAGAACTGATAAGCTTAACAAAAGAAAAAGCTGCTATACTTAGCGAAACAAGTTCCAGCAATTTGCTTTATGATGCCCTACTAGACCAATTTGATGCTGGTAGTACCTATGCAGATATTCAGCCTATATTTGATGAGTTATCAGTATGGCTACCTAATTTCTTGCAAAATGTTTTAGACAACCAGCAAGAAACTATAAAATTAGACCGTAATATTCCTGCCGACAAACAACAAGAGCTAGCAACATGGCTACTAGATAAAATGGGCTATCATGGGCGTTTTGATACATCTTCTCACCCCTTTTCAATTGGTCGTATTGGCGATGTACGAATTACCACGAGATACCATGAAGATAATTTTATAAACTATGCCGTATTATGCGTTATGCATGAGGGCGGTCATGGGCTATATGACATGCAACTGCCCAAAAAGTGGCAATCTCAACCTGTGGGCGGAGCTTTAGATATAAGTATGGCAGTACATGAGTCTCAATCTATGGTTTGGGAAATGCAAATAGGCCATACACAAGAATTTTGGAACTTTATTACTCCAAAATGTTCTAAAGTTTTCGAAATAGATAATGACAACCCTGCTTGGAGTGCAGAAAACCTTTGTGCTACTTCAAACCTTGTAAAAGCTGACTTTATCCGAGTAGATGCGGATGAAGTAACATACCCTCTACATATATTGCTTAGAACCAAACTAGAAAAAGCTTTAATTGAAGGCAATCTTTCAGTTAAAGATTTGCCTGATGCATGGAATGATGAAATGCAAAAATCATTAGGCATTATACCGCCAACAAATAGACTCGGTTGCTTGCAAGATCCTCATTGGTATCTTGGTGATTTTGGTTATTTCCCTGCTTATCTTTTGGGAGCAATGAATGCTGCTCAAATTTTTGATGCGATGAGCCATGATATACAAGGCTTTAATAGTAAAATAGAAAATGGCGACTTTAACCATGTAAAAGAATGGTTGAAGATTAATGTCCATCAACACGGTTGTTTACATAGCCCGAAAGAGTTAATCAAAGTGGCTACAGGAAAGTCATTACAAGTAGATATTTATAAGAAACACCTCACAACTAGATACTTAAAGGCTTAATATGATTAACTATATTAGTACTCGCAATGAAAATGATGAGAAAAAAACTTTTAGCGAAGTTGTGGTTGAAGGACTAGCAACCGATGGTGGGCTTTACGTTCCTGAAGACTGCCCTTTAATTTCAGCCGAAGAATTAGAACAATTACAAGATGTGCCATATATAGGAATAGCTCATAGAGTTATCTTACCTTTTGTTGAAGGCTGTATTGATAGTGATACACTCTACCAATTATTAACTAAGGCATATTCTAATTTTGACCATGAGGATATTGCTCCATTAATAAAGTTAAAAGACAATATATATTTATTGGAGCTATTTCACGGCCCAACACTTGCCTTTAAAGATATGGCTTTGCAATTTCTAGGACTTATGTTTGATCATATTTTAGCTAAGAACAAGCAAAACCTAACTATTGTTGGAGCAACTTCTGGTGATACAGGCTCAGCTGCCATTGAAGCCTGCAAGGATAAAGATACATTAGAATTATTTATTCTGCACCCACACAATAGGGTTTCTGATGTTCAACGCAAACAAATGACAACTGTTCTATCCCCAAACATTCACAATATAGCGATTGAAGGAAGTTTTGATGACTGCCAAGATTTAGTCAAAAAGATGTTCAATGACAATAAATTTCGTCAAGAGATGAACCTATCTGCAATTAATTCTATAAATTGGGGACGAATTGTTGCTCAAGTGCCTTACTATGTTTTTGCCTATTTAAAACTGCGTAAAACTATTGGCTCTGATAAAGTAGCATTTTCAGTGCCTACTGGTAATTTTGGTAATATTTATGCTGGATATATCGCAATGTCTATGGGGATACCTGTCGAAAAACTCATTATAGGCACTAATAGCAATGACATTTTATTTAGACTAATGGAAACTGGAAAAATGGCGACTGAAACAGTCAGCTCTACCATTAGCCCAAGCATGGATATTCAAATTTCAAGTAATTTTGAACGAATTTTATTTGATCTTTTAGGTAGAGATGGCAAATCAGTCGCACAAATAATGCAACACTTCCGTGAAGTAGGCCCTTTCTCACTTAATGAAGAAACAATGATAAAGCTCCGCAATATCTTCACTGCCTACAGATTCAATGATGATGAAACAACAAAAATGATTAGAGACCTTTATAATGATACTGACTATATAGCTGACCCACATAGTATTATAGGCATTGGAGCAGCTAATAAGTATTCATCAAAAACAGATTTCCCTATTATTTCTTTAGCCACTGCCCACCCCGCAAAATTCCCAGAGGCTATTGATTCTGCAATATCTACCCCTCCCACAACACCAGAAAAACTATCCAAATTAGATGAACTGAAAGAAGCTTTTACTGTACTGCCAAATGATATTGATATAGTTAAAAAATTCATACAAGAAAACAAATAAACGCTTTGCCTATTGTAATCAATTTTGTTAAAGTCAAATTTCAAATTAAGTGGAATGACTATAAAATTGAGGAGCCTATTAAATGTCTAATATTCAGCAAACAGAAATCGTAAGACTACAAAACTATTTACGTACAACTTTTGGTACAGACCGCCTGCGTCTAAAACCACGGAACGAAGCACCTGATTCTGCTGAGGTTTTATTAGGTGAAGAATTTATTGCTCTAATATACAAAATCGAAGAAGAAGGTGAAACATCTTACGACCTAAACATGGCAATTCTTGATATAGATTTACCTGCAATGGCATCTTAAAGTTCTTATGACTGACAAAAAAAATACAAAACCAGAAGATAAAAATACAGATGATAAAGCACCGACACAACCTGATGAATTTTATTTAGGTCGGAGTTTCGTAAGAGATGAAGGTGAGCTAAGATTCTATAACACACCACTACTTAAAAAGAACCACCTTAAAGTTATTTTTGGCGTTGGAATTTTTTTAATTCTACTATGTACATTCACTGTTTTTCGATTGCTTTACTCAATAGATACAACTAAACCCATAGTAATATCTGGTAATGCTAAGGGCTTAGGTGTGTACGACCCAAGCATAGCCTATAATCCAAATAATAAGAAAATGTGGATGGCCTATTCATCTATTCATGAACGAAATGATAAGCAAGTTCCAGATATTAACACTAATATTGCCGTCAGCTATAATCATGGTCAAACATGGAAATTTATTGAGACTGTTTTTTCAGGCAAAAAAGATTTACTAAGCGGGACTAATGGACAAATACTCGATGTAGAAGGTGTGTGGAGATATGAAACCCCTACTCTAGTTTACGATCCTGAAGACAAAGAGCAAACATGGAAGCTCTACGCCTATAAATATTTTTGGACAGGCGAATCACAATCTGCACGTAACTATAGTGTAATCACATACAAATATACATCGAATATAGAGAGTGGAAAATGGTCTGGTGAAGAATGGCTATTTAGTGCCAGAAAAGGACAACCACCCGCCCCGTATAATAACATGATTTTGTTACACTTAAATAAGCTAGACCAAAGTTTGCAAAACATAATTTACTATACCGAGCCAGCTATTATTAACTACCAAAACAAGCTTCTAATGACATTAACCGCTTACAAAGAAGACGGTCAACCAGATAGTATTATAATGATAGGCTCTGCCGACCATGGACAAAGCTGGGTTTTTCTTGGAGAATTATTAACATCAAAACAAGCTAGGCATTACGGTGATTATAGCAGAGTTGATAGCTCTTCTTTATTTGAGAACAAAGGAAAACTCCACCTAATGGTTAGCTTTGGCAATAAAAATATAGAACACCAAGGCACTCACATTTTTACTTTTAATGATTTCACTCAAGGAACTCTTAAAAGTGATGCTAATAACTATCCTATTATTACTGAATACATAGATAGCCCCATTCCAAAGGCTCTTACTGTTATAGGTTCTGGACAAAGCACTTATCATGAAGCCCTTGCTAAAGGAGTGATTATACCACAAGTCATATCTAATGATGAAGAAACACCATTTCGTATTTACCAAACAAAAACAAAATTATTTGAAGAATAAGCTTGATTCCTAAGATATAATGCTTATAATCTCGCTACTGGAAGATGATTCCTGTCCCTGTCGATTCCCATACATTTTGTTATAATGTATTTAACGTGGTCTCGGCTGTAAGCATTTCTGTCTTATCATATAATTTGATATAGCAGATATATTGTACAACCATAGGAAGGAAAAAATATGGCTTACTACGAAACTATTTTTATTGTGCGTCAAGATCTGTCTGAAAAGCAGGTTGAAGCTCTGACAAACGATTATACAAAAATTCTTGCTGATAATGGTGCAAAAATAGCTCGCACTGAACAGTGGGGGTTACGAACTCTAGCATACCGCATTCGCAAAAACCGTAAAGGTCACTACGTCATGATGCACATTGATGGATCAAGCGATGCTGTACTTGAAATGGAACGCCACATGGGTCTTAGTGAAGATTTATTGCGTTACATGACAGTACGTATGGACGAGCTACCAACAGAACCATCAGTTATGATGCGTAAAAGTAGCTATGATGACAACAAGCATGATTATAATAAAGGAGCTGTCGCATGAGTGAAGAAGAAAACAAATCAACAACACCTAGCATACCTATGCGTAGAGGAATGTTTAAAAGAAAAAAACAATGTCCTTTTGTTGGCGATCATGCTCAAGTTATTGACTACAAAGATGTCAAACTTTTGCGTCGTTACATATCAGAACGTGGTAAAATGATTCCAAGCCGTATTACAGGTGTTTCACCAAAGAAACAACGTCGTTTATCACAAGCAATTAAACGTGCTCGTTACCTTGCATTATTACCTTATGTAGTGGAACAAACAGCAACAACATGGAGAGAAAGGAGCTAGATAATGCAAATTATCCTTTTAGAACGTGTTGAGAAATTAGGTCAAATGGGCGAAGTAGTATCAGTTCGCTCTGGCTATGCTCGTAATTATCTTTTACCGCAAAGCAAAGCTTTGCGTGTTACCAAAGATAACATGGCATATTTTGAAACACAAAAGAAACAGTTAGAAGCGGATAGCCTAAAACGTAAAGAGGAAGCTGAAAAAGTTGCTAAGAAACTTGATGGCATGACTATCTCTATGATTCGTCAAGCATCAGAAGGCGGTCAACTTTATGGTTCTGTTGCTACTCGCGATATTTCTGAAGCTGTAACAAATGCTGGAATTACAATTAATCGTAAGCAAGTAGTCTTAGATCGTAGCTTTAAAATGCTAGGTCTATACTCTGTTAAAGTTGTTCTACACCCAGAAGTTTCTGTTAAAATCATTATGAATATTGCTCGTTCTGAAGAAGAAGCAAAAATTCAAAAGGAACGTGGAGAAGCTTTAATTACTGCTAATGAAGTAGAAGCTAGCCTTACAGATGTCGCAATCGAAGCTGTTAAAGCTGCGGAAGAAAAAGCTGAACTTGAAGCTGAAGAAGTGGCAACTAAAGAGCCAGAAGCAAAAGAAGCTTAGAATATTTCTGTTATAGAATTATAAATAAAGGTCGAGTTTAATTACTCGGCTTTTATTTTATCTGAATTTTATCTGCGACCACCTGCACCAGATTGTTTTAATCTATGCTGATATTCTTCCATGCCATGAAAACATGCCCAATCAAAACTTGTGTGTTTAGTCTTTTCATCACATAGGTCAATATCAATTTGTGTCTTACTTAAAACAAAGTCCAACATATAATTATTCGATGATTGCAAAGCATACCAAATAATATTTTTACCCTCTAACGTCAAATTTAAATCTGCCCCCGCATCTAGTAATAATTCTACAACTTTTGTATTTTGACGCATTACTGCTAACAACAAAGGTGAAAAACCATTGCACTCTATATGGTTAACATACGCTCCATAATCTAAAAGATTTTTTACAATATCTGTATTTATATCGCTATGCCTGCATGCATAAATCAACGGAGTTTCATCAAAACAGCCAACATAGTTAACATTAACGCCAGCCTCTAATAAAAGACTTACTTCCTGACTATCGTTATTTGTGATTGCCCAGAATAATTTATCTTCCATATTATCCATTATATACTCTCTCTTTTTTTGCCTGTTTATTCGCTATGTATCCTTTTTAAAGGGCAAAAGTAAAAAAGAAGTAAAGAAACTAAAATATAATAAAAAAAATACAAATATCTTGGAATAGGTTTTATCTAGTATATACTGAGAGTTGAATAATATAAAAAAGGCTTCACTCCTATGTTGATAATTGAAGATAATGCCGAGAATAAGCTAATTAATGCTCTTCTAAAAATAAAAAAAAATAATGATAAGCGTCTATACTGTATTCACTTACAATCATCTATCATTACAAATTTTGACATATTTACAATTCAGAAATTTATTACCAAAAATATACATGGCCATATTTACAACCTCTACCTTTGTGAAGATAAAGATATTTTTATTATTGCTAGTGGCGTTAGCACAAAGCAAGTAGATGCATTAGATAGTGATATTAGTGATTTTTTTATTTATAACGACCCAAATAAAAAAAATATTGTAAGTATTTTAAAGCTTTCAACAAGCCACCTTGAAGCAATGTCATTAGTAGAAAGTAAAATAAAAGACCAAATTGAATTTAAACCAACCCAAAATGATAAAAAAGAAGAAGAAAAAGCAACTGATACAAACAATGAAATTAACATGTCGATTTATAGTGAATTAATAAAAACAATTCCTAGTAGACGTTTAGAACATTCCACAACTGAAATTCTTATTATTGAAGATGATAGCTTTATACGTCAACTTCTATCTAAATCTTTTAAAAAAGGACTAAATATATCTATTGCTAAAAATGGTATAGAGGGATTAAAAACCTACATCACAAAAGCACCTGACATTCTATTTTTAGATATTGGGCTACCTGATATTAGCGGACATGAAGTGCTTCAAAAAGTTATACAGTATGACCCAGAAGCTTTTATAGTGATGCTAAGCGGTAAAAGTGACAAAGAAAATATTGTGCATGCATTAAAGCTAGGGGCAAAAGGCTTTATCGGTAAACCATTTACTCCTGCTAAACTAATGGAATACATAGAAAAATCTCCACATACTAGCTAAGGTCAGAACACTATAGTCTTTTCAATTTATTTTTACACTAGGCATAAGGATCGAAGCCTAGACTTACTAGGTGAGTGACGCAATAACAACGTGTAAAAGTTAAGTGGAATTACTATACTATTTTATAATCTCCACAATTTGTTTAGCTCCATACAAAGCTGCATCATCAAATGGACTTAAAGTAATATCAATACCATGTTTGTGCAAATCTTTATCATGTTCATGATTATGTGATGTTGCTGCTATACGTCCACTGTAACCATGCTCCCGCAAAGATTTTGCCAAGGTACGCCGCAAGTCTGTAATAAATGGCCCTGTCATATAATGGTGAAAAGAAAATACTACAATTTTTACATTATCCAATGGTAAATGAATAAGAAAATCAGGGTCTGCCGCATCACCATAAATAGTTAAAATTCCAGTTTTTTTTGCCTTACTAATGGCATCAGGATCAAAATCAACACCTAGTACATTAAATCCCATTTCTTTAAATAATTTTGCCATAGCACTACCATAGCGACCAAGTCCAAAAATTATTACATCATATTCTCTCTCTACTTTATCACTAGTCTCTGTTGAATTCTCTTGCTTAAAACTCATTATATGATTAGCAAAAAATGCATGGATATTGTCACCATAAGAAATTGCATAGGTAGATACTCCCATTGTTATTAAACCAATTAAAATAGTAAGATTCATAATACCCTGATCAATAAAACCAGAGCTTAAACCCATCGCCATCAAAATAAGAGAAAACTCACTAATCTGTGAAATAGTGATTCCTGTCATAAAGCCAGTTCTTTTTCTATACTTTAAAAAATTCATTACAATCATAACTAAGGCTGGTTTCACAAATAGTACAAACAAAGAAAACACTAACGCTGGCAAAATTTGATCGGCTATATTAGCTAGGTTCATGTTTGAACCAAGATGCGCAAAGAAAAACAATAATAAAAAGTCCCTAAGCGTAGAAAGCCTTGCCGCAATTATATTGTTGTATGGTGTCGATGCCAATGCAATACCAGAAAGCAAGCCACCCAATTCTTGCCCAAAGCCCAAATATTCACAAATAGCGGCCATAGCAATGGCAAAACTTATACATGAAATAACCATAAACTCTGAGTTATTAGACATGAATTTTGTTATAGGATTAGCAATATATCTAATAAATAAACCAACAAATACAATTATAGCAAATGCCTTTAATGGTAAAAATATATTGATTCCTCCAGCATGGTGACTAAATTCTCCACCAGTTCCTGCTAATGCCGTAATTACAATCGCAACTAATATTACAGCTAAATCCTGTATAATTAAAATACCAAGAGCAATTCGCCCATAAAGTGAATCAATCGCTCTTTTATCAGAAAGAAGCTTAACTACAATAATTGTGCTGGAGAATGTAAGTGCTAAACCAATCAAAACAGATGCCATAAAATCAAACTGTAGCAATAGACTTAGCAATACGCCCAATGTCAATGTGATAGATATTTGTACAATACCGACGACTAAGACCATAGAACCCATCTTGCGTATAAGCTGTAGGTCTAATTTCAAGCCAACAACAAAAAGCAATAAAGTAATACCAAAGCCAGCTAAAGTCTCAATCACATCTTGGTATTGCTCACTAACAATATTCAACATATCAGGCCCTGCAATAATACCTGATAATATAAAGGCAATTATTAATGGCTGTTTAAATTTTATAGCTAAGAATCCTATAAAACTAGCTAAAATTAGGATAGCTGTTAATTGGAAAAAAAGCATAGATTCAACTGGTATATTCAAATTAAAAGACTCCACTTCAAATATTTTATACACTATAATAACACAATATTCGTTTGTACTAGCAAGGAAAAAACATGCTCACAAATAAAATTAGAGTAGCCTTTATAGGTTTAGGTGATCACGCTGTCAAATCACACTTCAAACATTTATATAAAATGGATAATGTTGATGTTATAGGAGCTTTCGACCCAAATAAAGATGCTATTAGAACAACAGAAAAAGAGTACGGTGCAAAACTTAGAATATACTCTTCCGCAGAAGAAATTTTTGACGACAAAGAAATTGATGCAATTTTAATTTCTTCACCAGATAAATTCCATACAGAGCAACTAATGAAAGCTGTGGAATCAAAAAAACATGTGTTCTGTGAAAAACCATTATCTTCAAATGATAAAGAAATAAAAGACCTTGAGCTCGCATTTAAAATAGCTGAACAGAATAATACAGTTATTACTAGCTGCCATCCAAGACGGTGCGATACTCCATACATGTGGGTAAAAGATAACCTCAATAATCTATCTGCCAAATTTGGTAATGTAATTAAAGTTGACCTAGACTTTTCATACCATGAACCATCAAATGAAAAACGTGATCTACATGGTGAGAGTATGCTACAAGATCATGCCAACCATGAAATTGACTATATAAACTTTTTGCTTGGGCATTCTAATTTCAAAGCATGGAAACAACTTGATGAATTTGACCGATACAATCTTAGCGGACAAAGAGAAGATGGTATAACTTTTAATTTTATGGGTACAAGGCGATTGGATAACAGTATATACCCTGAATATATAGATATAAGATTTGAGCGTGGCGCATTACATATTGATACCTATAACCAAGCCAACTCTTATATAGATAATCATGAAACATGTGAAAGAACTAGCATTGATTCTGGAGCTACAGAATATGACTTACGATTTAGAGACGTAAATGAAAAATGGGTTTCAAGTATTCTTAAATTAGAAAACAATTACCTCTCAAAAGATGATATGTTAATAAATACTGGGTTATCTGTTGCATTTCAAAATATTGATATATGGGAATATACAAAAGGACAATAAATAAATTCAAATTTTTAACGGGCACTACGACAACCATATTATACTTGACAACTGCTATTTATTACGCTTCTTTTAGTAGCAAGTATAATACATTATTTAAGGGGCATAATTAATGACCATGAAAACAGCAACAAATATTAAAATACAGCAGGAACAAATGGCAACACACCAAGAAATGGCTAATTCTATCCGAGCACTCACCATGGACGCTGTACAAGAAGCAAACTCTGGTCACCCTGGTATGCCTATGGGTATGGCGGATGTTGCAACTGTATTGTACTCTAAATTTTTGAAATTCGACCCATCACACCCAACATGGCCAGATAGAGATAGATTTATCTTATCTGCAGGGCATGGATCTATGTTGTTATATGCTCTAAATTACCTTACTGGATACGATAAAATTGGGTTAGATGATATTAAAAAATTCCGTCAATTACATAGCGTAACTGCAGGTCACCCAGAATATGAACCAGAGGCTGGTATTGAAATGACAACAGGGCCTTTGGGTCAAGGTGTTTCTAGTGCTGTTGGCTTTGCGATAGCAGAACAAATTCTAGCTACCAGATTCGGTCAAACTTTGGTTGATCACTACACTTACGTAATTGCCGGAGATGGCTGCCTTATGGAGGGCATTAGCAGTGAGGCATGCTCACTTGCTGGGCACTTAGGACTCGGAAAGTTGATAGTCCTATATGATGATAATAAAATTTGCATTGACGGCTCTACTGACATGACGTTTACTGAAGATGTAGCTAAACGATACGAAAGCTATAATTGGCATGTTATAAAAATTGATGGTCACGATGTTGATGCTATAACCAAAGCAATTGCCGAGGCTCAACTACATAAAGATAAACCTAGCATTATCTGCTGTCGTACAAAAATTGGTTATGGCTCTCCTAGCAAAGAAAATAGCTCGGCTGCTCATGGCTCACCTTTAGGCACGGAAGAAATAGTTGAAACTCGCAAGGCATTAGACTGGCCATATGCTCCCTTTGAAATACCAGATCATATACTTAATACATGGCGTGAAATTGGAGAAACTGGTCAAGACCAACGTAAAGCGTGGCAAATCCGCTTAGATGAACTAGATAGTGAGCATCGTGAATTATTCGATCGCTCTCATAGTGGCAAGATTGCTCATGCTACAGAAAATGCTATAAATGAGCTAAAGAAAACAATAAGCGAAAACCAACCAAAAATAGCTACACGTCAAGCCTCTGGTAACGTTTTGGAACAAATAGTTCCAATTGCTATGTCGATGATCGGTGGTTCTGCTGATTTAACAGGCTCAAATAATACTCTAGTAAAAGATATTATGCCTTTTGTAACTAAAGATAACTTCAATGCTCGCTATATTAATTATGGTGTACGTGAACATGCAATGGCTGCAATAATGAATGGTATGGCAATGCATAAAGGCATAATTCCCTATGCCGGTACATTTATGTGCTTTGCTGATTATTGCCGTCCATCAATTCGCCTTTCTGCATTAATTGGGCTACGTGTTATTTATGTTATGACGCATGATTCTATTGGACTTGGTGAAGATGGGCCAACACACCAACCTGTAGAACATTTAGCTTCCTTGCGTGCTATTCCTAATCTACTTACAATGCGTCCTTGCGATGCTGTAGAGACTGCCGAATGCTGGCAAATCGCATTAGAAGAAATGGAAACTCCATCTGTTCTGGCTCTAACAAGGCAAGCACTGCCAACTATTAGAACGAAACATACAGATGAGAACTTATCTCGCAGAGGAGCATATATACTCTCAGAAACTGAAGGTGATTTAAAAGTATCTATTTTTGCAACTGGTTCAGAAGTTGAGATAGCTCTTAATGCTCAAAAACAATTACAAAGCGAAAATATTGGCACTAGAGTAATATCTGTTCCTTGTTTTGAATTATTTGACAAGCAAGATGATAGCTATAAATATTCTATTCTTTGCAATGATAGTATAAATGTTGCGGTAGAGGCTGGTATTAAACAAGGTTGGGAGCGTTTCATTGGTAGCCATGCAATATTTATTGGTATGGATAGTTTTGGAGCATCAGCCCCTGCAAATGAGCTATATGAACACTTTGGTATTACATCTAAAGCTATAGTTGAAGCAGTTCATAAGAAACTTTAATACTTAAAGGCGTAGACATTGAAAAAGGTACTAATAATAAATGGCCCAAACTTAAATATGCTCGGCAAGCGTGAGCCTGAAATCTATGGCCATGAAACATTATTGGATATTGAACAACTTTGTAAAAAAGAATCAGAGGCTCTAAATTTAGTTCCAACATTTTGGCAATCTAATGATGAGGGAGCTATTATTACAAAAATTCAAGAAGTATTTGATGG